>JAFXBC010000057.1 GCA_017516825.1 Clostridia bacterium
GCGATCTCGGGATAGGTGACAGCCAGACGGCAGCCACGGTGACCCATCATGGGGTTGAACTCGTGGAGACCGGTGATGATGTTCTTGATGTCCTCAACGGTCTTGCCCTGTGCCTTTGCCAGAGCCGCAATATCGTCTTCCTCGGTGGGAACGAACTCATGGAGAGGAGGATCCAGGAAACGGATGGTTACGGGGTTGCCTTCCAGCGTCTCGTAGAGAGCCTCGAAGTCGCCCTGCTGGTAAGGCAGGATCTTAGCCAGAGCAGCCTCACGCTCCTCCACGGTGTCAGCACAGATCATCTCGCGGAATGCGGCGATTCTGTCTGCCTCGAAGAACATGTGCTCGGTACGGCAAAGACCGATACCCTCTGCACCCAGCTCGCGAGCCTTCTTAGCGTCTGCGGGGGTGTCTGCGTTGGTACGGACCTTCAGAGTTCTGAACTCGTCAGCCCATGCCATGATACGGCCGAACTCGCCTGCGATCTCAGCGTCAACGGTGGGGATGATGCCGTCGTAGATCTTACCGGTGGAGCCGTCGATGGAGATATAGTCGCCCTCGTTGTAGGTCTTACCTGCCAGGGTGAACTTCTTGTTTTCTTCATCCATGATGATATCGCCGCAACCGGATACACAGCAGGTACCCATACCACGTGCAACGACTGCCGCGTGGCTGGTCATACCGCCGCGAACGGTGAGGATACCCTGGGAAGCCTTCATGCCGGTGATGTCCTCGGGAGAGGTCTCCAGACGAACCAGAATCACCTTCTCGCCGCGGGCGTTCCAAGCATCTGCGTCCTCTGCGGTGAAGACCACCTTACCGCAAGCCGCACCGGGGGAAGCGCCCAGACCCTTGCCTGCGGGAGTAGCCGCGGCCAGAGCCTTGGTATCGAACTGGGGATGCAACAGGGTGTCCAGGTTACGGGGATCGATCATAGCAACAGCCTGCTTCTTGTCGATCATGCCCTCGTCCACCAGGTCGCAAGCGATCTTCAGAGCCGCCTTAGCGGTTCTCTTACCGTTTCTGGTCTGGAGCATATACAGCTTGCCATCCTCAACGGTGAATTCCATATCCTGCATATCACGGTAGTGATCCTCCAGGATGGCGCATACCTTGTTGAATTCCTCGAATGCTGCGGGGAACTTCTCTGCCATCTCTGCGATGGGCATGGGAGTACGAACGCCTGCAACAACGTCCTCACCCTGTGCGTTGGTCAGGAACTCGCCCATCAGACCGCGCTCGCCGGTGGCGGGGTCACGGGTGAAGGCAACGCCGGTACCGCAGTTGTCGCCCATGTTACCGAAGGCCATCATCTGCACGTTAACGGCAGTACCCCAGGAATAAGGAATGTCGTTGTCACGACGGTAAACGTTGGCACGGGGATTGTCCCAGGAGCGGAACACTGCCTCTACGGCGCCCATGAGCTGTTCCTTGGGATCGGAGGGGAAATCCTTACCGATCTTGGACTTGTACTCAGCCTTGAACTGCTCTGCCAGAACCTTCAGATCCTCAGCGGTGAGGTCAACGTCCTGGGTAACACCCTTGGCGGTCTTCATCTCGTCGATGAGTTCTTCGAAATACTTCTTACCGACTTCCATAACAACGTCGGAATACATCTGGATAAATCTTCTGTAACAGTCATACGCCCAACGTGCGTTGCCGCTCTTGGCCGCCATGGTCTCCACAACGGTCTCGTTCAGACCCAGGTTCAGGATGGTATCCATCATACCGGGCATGGATGCGCGTGCGCCGGAACGAACGGAAACCAGCAGAGGGTTCTCTTTGTCACCAAACTTCTTGCCGGTGATCTCCTCCATCTTAATGATGTTCTCCATGATCTCGGCCTGGATCGCCTCGTTGATCTTGCGGCCGTCCTCATAATACTGAGTGCAGGCCTCCGTGGAAATGGTGAAACCCTGGGGAACGGGCAGACCGATCTTGGTCATCTCCGCAAGGTTTGCGCCCTTACCGCCAAGGAGCTCACGCATGGAAGCGTCGCCTTCGCGGAACAGGTAAACGTACTTTTTGCTCATTCTATATACCTCCGAAATTATTTTCATACTGTCTCAGAGAGCTATTATATCAAATATAGGAAGGAATTGCAACCCCTTTGTGGCAAAAAATATCCCCTGCAAAGAAAAATTTTCAAAAAAATATTGTCAAAACCGTTGCAAAATGCAAAAAAGTGTGCTATAATACATCTCGTTCCGCGGAGGCATAGCTCAGCTGGTTAGAGCGTTCGGTTCACATCCGAGAGGTCTTGGGTTCGAGTCCCCATGTCTCCACCAAAAAAACGACAGGTGAAAGCCTGTCGTTTTTTATTCCCGGGGAAGCGCATACCCTCCCCCGGCAAGCGGGTATTTTTTCACAGTCAAGACCACCGGTTCAACCGGTGGCTTGCACAGCCCCTATAAGGGGCTATTACCGGCTTGGCCCCTAAAAGGGGCGCTGAATCTTTATTATCGCATCACATGCACTACCACCCGTAAACGGGTCAGATTATGCTTTTGCAGCTTCTGCGATAATTCCGAGCTTTGTTTTTCACCAAGTGGGCTTGCATGAAGCTCGCCCGGATGATTGTAGCTCCGCTCTATTCTACCGCTCCCCTGGTAGAACCAGGGGTTTATTTAGAACACACAAAAAAACGTGGGGCTGTATTCAGCCCCACGGGATGTATATTGTTATTTGTTTATTGATACTTTTTTGAATGATTTGTATTGATACTTTTTATGAAATTTTCAGCTTGTCACGTCTGAGTGGATCCCGCAAAGCCTTATTGCCTTACGGGCGGTCAGCCTCAGGTGGACAGCCCTCGGAAGATTCCTTAATTCTTACTCTCATCATAAAGTGATTCCTCCATTCCGTTTTCAAAAACATGGAACGTCTTATCGGGTAAAAATCATGTACTTTCCGAATTTATATTGTTGTAGTTTCCGCCTGACAAGCGGTTTCACCCATTGGGCGGAGAATCCTCGGACGTTTCTTTGATCCGTTTGATCATCATACAAGATCCTCCATTCGGTATTGAGTTTGAAAGCTTAGGGTGATTTCAACGCGAAATGCGTTCTATCAATATGCCATTGGACCGTCCTCACTAAAAGTTAAGAGGGGGAAGCGATCGTCGATCGCCATACTTATGATCGTGCTTTGTTCCGACGGTGTGTTCCCGCCGGGAAGGTCTTACTTGTTCATCGGACTATACCTTATTTTGTTGAAGTTCCAAAAACGAAGCAGGGGCCGCGCGGTCTTAGTACATTGGTCTATCCTCCGTGTTCTTTACGCTTGAGGAAATTGCTTTCCTCTTCTGTGTCTACATACTACCACACTTTGTCCCTTTTGTCAAGAGGTTTAGATAATATTTTTTATTTTTGTGCAAAATAGACAAGGTTTGTCGTTTCCGTTTGTAGGACAAGTCTGCATATCCGGGGTCTGCTTTGCATACAATGAAACGACAGGAAAAGAAAGGGATGTGCGATATGATTTCAATACGGCGTCAAAAGCTGTTCAAAAGCGCGGCTGCGGCGGTGGCGGCATTGGTGACGGCGGGGTGCTTTTTGGCGATCCCCAGGATCGCGGAGGCGCTTCCCGCTTCCTTAATGGCCTTCTTGACCCTCTCCCCCGTACGGGAGCCCATTACGGCCTTGCGGCCGGAGCCAAAGCCCCACGAAAGCCTTTTGTGGGAAAACGAAACGGAGGAATCCACACCTCCCAAAGAGGAAAGCGACGAAGAAAGCATCGCTCCTCCCCCATCTCCACCGGAAAACGCCATCTCCGTGATGGCGGGGAGCTATTGCTGGTACGAGATAGGAGAGATCCCCACGATGGATCTGATGAATCGGACAAGCTATTCCGTAGATCTGGAAAGCTATCTTTGGAGGGATTTCCCCATCAAACCTCCCGAAGAGGAAGGGCCCTTGGTGCTGATCGTACATACCCACGGAACGGAGGCCTACCTGCCCGACGGAGTAGAGTATTACCTGCCTGATGACAGTTTCCGCTCCGAGAACCCCGCAGAAACGGTGGTAGCCGTGGGAGAGGTGATCGCCCACGCGCTGGAGCTGATGGGGATCGGAGTGGTTCACGACACCACCATGCACGACAAGGACAGCTTTAACGACGCCTATACCCATTCCGCCGCGGCGGTGAAGGAGTATCTGAAGAAATACCCCACCATCCGCTACGTGATCGACGTCCACAGGGATTCCATTTTTGACGGCAACAACGTCTGCGGTAAAACCCTGACCACTGCAGACGGCCTGGAAACCGCCCAACTGATGCTGGTGGTGGGTACCGACGAAAGCGGGGCCTCCCACCCCAACTGGAAGAAAAACCTGACCCTGGCCGCCTATTTGCAGGAACGGATGAACCACCTCTACCCTACTCTGGCCCGTCCCGTGAACCTGCGGGAGCACGGCTTTAACCAATGGCTCTCCACGGGGAGTCTGATCCTGGAGGTGGGCTCCTGCGGGAACACCCTGGAGGAAGCCAAGCAGGCGGGAGCGTTTTTTGCTTACGCCTTCGCCGATCTGCTGGCAAAACAGGGGTAAACACAAGATGTGGAAAATATTTTCTTCAAAAACACTACATTTAGTATTGACAAAATGCTTTCGTTACAGTATAATGTAGCATAACCTTTGCATGACTGACGGATCTGACGCGGAGCACCGCGGAGAAGTGTAAAGGAATACGCCGACCGTCTGGGCAATTCGGGTTATGATACGCCGAGTTGCCCTTTTTCGTTGAATATTGGAGGTTTCTGAACTATGGAACATACAAATTGGAACGGCTTTGTGCCGGGAGATTGGCAGAATGAGATCAACGTGCGGGATTTCATTCAGAAGAACTACAAGCCCTACGAGGGAGACGGGGCCTTTCTGGCCGCCGCCACCCCCCGCACCAAGGCCTTGATGAAGAAATTGGAGGCGCTTTTTGCCCTGGAACGGCAGTTTGACGGGGTGTTGGACATCGACACCGCCACCGTTTCCACGGTAACCGGCTTCTCCCCCGGATATCTGGACAAGGAAAACGAGCTGATCGTGGGTCTGCAGACCAACCGTCCGCTGAAGCGGGGGGTGAACCCCTTCGGCGGCATCCGCATGGTGCGTATCGCCTGCGAGGCCTACGGCTACAAGCTCAGCGACAAGGTGGAGGAGGAATTCCGCTTCCGCACCACCCACAACGAGGGCGTTTACCGCGCTTATACCCAGGAGATGCGTCTGGCAAGAAGAAGCCATCTGATCACCGGGCTTCCCGACGCCTACGGCAGAGGCCGTATCATCGGTGACTACCGCCGCGTGGCCCTGTACGGCGTGGACAAGCTGATCGAGGAAAAGCAGAAGGACAAGCGGAATCTGGCGCTGGAAAACCTGGACGCCGAGCAGATCCGCCGCACCGAGGAGCTTTACCAGCAGATCGCCTTCTTAGGCTTCCTGAAGGAAATGGCACAAATGTACGGCTACGACATCGGCTGTCCCGCAAGCAACGCCAAGGAGGCCATCCAATGGACCTACTTCGCTTATCTGGCCGCCATCAAGGAGCAAAACGGCGCGGCCATGTCCTTGGGCAGAGTCAGCACCTTCTTTGACATTTACATCAACCGCGATCTGGAAGCGGGGATCCTCACCGAGGAGGCGGCACAAGAGCTGGTGGACGATTTCGTCATGAAGCTTCGCATGGCACGCCATCTCCGCACCCCCGAGTATAACGAGCTGTTCGGCGGCGATCCTATGTGGATCACCGAGGCCGTCGGCGGCATGGGCGAGGACGGCAGAACCCTGGTCACCAAGAGCAGCTTCCGCATCCTCAACACCTTGTACACCCTGGGCCCTGCCCCCGAACCCAACCTGACGGTGCTTTGGTCCACCGCATTGCCGGAGAACTTCAAGCGATTCTGCTCCAAGGTCTCCTGCGATACGGATTCCATCCAATATGAAAACGACGATCTGATGCGTCCCCTTTACGGAGACGATTACGCCATCGCCTGCTGTGTTTCCGCCATGCGGGTGGGCAAGCAGATGCAGTTCTTCGGAGCCCGCTGCAATCTGGCAAAGCTGTTGCTGTTGGCCATCAACGGCGGTTACGACACCACAAGCGACATCCATCTTGGCCCCCAGATGCCTGTGATGGAAGGAGACGTTTTGAACTTCGACGAAGTCATGGAGCGGTTTGACACCTACAACCAGTGGCTGTCCCATTTGTACGTGAACACCATGAACGTCATCCACTATATGCACGACAAGTACGCCTACGAGAAGATCCAGATGGCCTTACACGACACCACCGTGGAACGCTTGATGGCCTTCGGTATCGCGGGACTTTCCGTGGTGACCGACTCTCTCAGCGCCTTGAAGTACGCCAAGGTGCATCCCATCAAGGACGAAAAGGGCTACATCGTGGACTTCCGCGTGGAGGGCGACTTCCCCAAATACGGCAACGACGACGACCGCGTGGATCTGCTGGCCAAGGATCTCACCCACCGTGTGATCACCGAGCTGCGGAAGACTCCCGCATATCGCGGCGCCATCCATACCCTTTCCGTGCTGACCATCACCTCCAACGTGATGTACGGCAAGCACACAGGCTCCACTCCCGACGGCAGAAAGGCGGGCGAGCCCTTCGCTCCCGGTGCAAACCCCATGCACAACCGCGAGGAAAACGGCGCGTTGGCTTCCTTGAACTCCGTGGCCAAGCTGAGCTACGACGATTGCCGCGACGGCATTTCTAATACCTTCTCCATCACCCCCGAGGCCTTGGGGAAGACCGAGGAGGAGCGTGTGGGCAACCTGGTTGCCATTCTGGACGGCTACTTTGGCAAAATGGCACACCATATCAACGTGAACGTTCTCAATCGCGAGACCCTGATGAAGGCCTACGAGGATCCCGAGGCGTACCCCAACCTGACCATCCGCGTTTCCGGCTATGCGGTGAACTTCAACAAGCTCTCCCGTGAGCAGCAGCGTGAGGTCATCAGCCGTACCTTCCACGAAAGCGTATGACGGGATCTCTCCATTCCTTCCAAAGCCTGGGCACGGTAGACGGGCCGGGGGTACGGTTCGTGGTGTTCTTCCAGGGCTGTCCCTTGCGTTGCGGGTGCTGTCACAACCCCGACACACGGGAGATGGCGGCAGGCAAGCCCTTCACCCCCAAAGAGGTGCTGGAAAAGGTGCTCCGCTGCCGCTCCTACTTCGGGAAGGACGGGGGGATCACCCTCTCCGGCGGGGAGCCGTTGATGCAGGCCGCCTTCGCCAAGGAGCTGTTTGCCCTGTGCAAGGCAGAAGGCATCCACACCTGTCTGGATACCTCCGGGTGTCTGTGGAATGAGGACGTGGAGGAATTGCTGACCGTCACGGATCTGGTACTGTTGGACATCAAATACACCAACGATCAAGACTACAAGCGGTACGCAGGCTGCTCCATGGAACAGCCCTTGCACTTCCTGGCAGAGCTGAACAAGAGAAAGATTCCCACCACTCTGCGGCAGGTGATCATCCCTCCGCTGAACGACGGCAAAGAAAATATCCTGCGGCTGAAGAAGATCGGGAAAGAACACCCCTGCGTGAACAAGATCGAGCTTCTCCCCTTCCGCAAGATCTGCGAGAGCAAGTACGAAAATATGGGCATCCCCTTCCCCTTCGCAAAATACGATTCCCCCGCCAAAGAAAAAATGAGCGCCCTGCAAGCTCTGCTGGACGCTGAATAAATAGCAATAGCAACAGCGGCACCATAACGGCGCCGCTGTTTTTGATGTTTGATGGCGTTGTTTCAAAAGCTCCGGGTCGGATTATCCGGCGTTCACCAGATACACGTCTGCGCGATTTACATGGTAAGCAACAAAATAGAAGTTGCCATCCATGCCGCAATACATTCTACCCATTAAGACGTCTTCAAATATCTTTTTGCCGACCATAATGTCCTGGGGTCTATAGACGATCGTGGTTTTCAATCCGTCTCCGTAATGGAATTCCACCCGGCCCCACGTCGATTCGCTCTGATACACCGTAGTCATCATAAAGCGAGAGGTTGCCTTGCCGGAAAGATCATAGGTGGAAAAAATTGCTTGACTCAAATTTTCCACATCCATCATATAACCGGTATAATCGCTAATAGAAATGCCCGCAGAGGTGATCGCACGTACGGAAATATTCTCGTTTGCGTTTTTGTTGATCAATAACGTAGCGGTATCTCTGTCCAATGTAACAAAGACTTCGTTGCCGGTTACGAACTGATACGGTGCGGAATTTCCCGTAAGCAGAGTTTTGTCCAAGGTATACAAGAGCCCTTCCCGAGATTGGTACAAGACGGTATCTCCGTACCGAATCAGACTTCCGGAGCTGTCATAACCGTATCTGAACACGGGATATTCCGCTTCCAAGGTTGCAGAGGCAAAGCCATTGGAAATGTCCAATTGATAAGCGGTTCCTATGCTATCCAACATATACAACGTATTTCCGCAGATTTCCACGTCAATGACATAGTTGATGCACCGCTTCGGCAGAATCGCTCCGTCGTTCAATCGAACCAACCTATTGCCTACCGCAAAATAATAGTTTCCGTCGCCATCGGCAAAGAAATCCCCGGGAAGCCCGATATTGCCTTTGGAAGGATCACCTTCGAAGAAGAAATTATACTCCATAACGCCGTTGGGACCGATGTCAAAGGTAAAGACTTTTTCCAACGTCGTCTCTTTCTCTGCGGGCGCAGGAGCCTTGCAGATCAAGCACTCCGCTTTGGGATTCTCGATGGCATCCAGATCTCTGAATTCCACATCGGAATACCCCGGATCAATGCGGTAGATTCTTGTGCCGTCGGTGTAGATCAGAATAGCGTATAATTTGCCGTCCGCTCCGGGAACAACTCTGCAGCTGTAGACTCCTTCGAAAACGTTTTCACCGATCGTAACGGTTTCCAGCGAGACGCTGGTGCAGACCGCCTCACCAATAGCCACATGGCAGGGGATCTCCTTGCCGCAAGAAAACTCCGTCAACTTGAATTCAGAAACAAGGTTTCCCGCTTTGTCGTATTGGTGGAAGATCTCTTCTCTGATGCAATGTCGCTTCGCGGGATCGGTTCCGTACCTTTTCTCTTGTATTTCGCGAATCGTTGATACACCGCCCAACCGGCTCAGAATCAATGGCTCGTTCGTCATTGAATGCGTAACGCCGCCTATGGTCACCCCATACGTCACGTCTGCCTCCGCATTCAGAACGCCTACCTTCTGTCCGGTGCGGGAATAGATATCGTTCCCGAACAGCACCTTGGGCTTCCCGTCCTCGAATATAAACAGATAATAGTATTCACCGTATTTTGCCGCAGGGAGCGCCGCAGAAGAAAGGACTTTCCCGGTGATATCGTAGGCAACAAGCTCGCCCTTTTGCCCGGAAGAGCTTTTGTATGCGACGTAAATAGTACCGTTGTAAACGGCCACAGAGCTCACACTGCGTTCCTCTGTGTCGTTGGGATCGATCAAGCGGAAGCCCGCTGAATCCCGCAAGCGAAAGAGTTCCACACCGACTACGCAGTAAATGTCCCCATTAAGATCCACAAGAAAGCGCGTGGGGGTTATTATTTGTCCGTAAAAGGATTCCCCGATGTTATATTGCAAGAAAATGGGAGAACGGGGATCGTTCACCGGGATCTCTTCCACCAATTCCATGGTCGTCTCTTTTTCCGAACGTGCCTTCCGCTCTATATACACCGCATTATTTGCGATATCAACACGGATCTCCACACCGGGGCAGAATACGTCGAAGAAGGATTGCAGTTCTATACTGCGCATCAAAAGCTCGTCGCCCTTGGAGTCTACAATGTAAGGTTCGGTGTAGATCCACTCCTCGTCCCCGTAGGCTATGCAAAGATCGCCCGGATGCACGAAGCACTGCTTCCCCGCCATTGTGATCTTGGCGCTGCCATTCTGCCACTCCACGTTTCCGCCCAAAGCCTGCAAAGCAGAGATAACGGGAATCATGGCAGATTCATTCTCAATGGTAACAGGGTACGTAGTTTCCCACTCGTAAGCATCCTCGAAGAGGTACAGCTTTACTTTTCTGGACAAGAAGGAGTTACGGAATTCCTTCACAGAATATACCTTGTAGAATTGTTCCTCGCTGCCGCGCAAATCGCGGACGGTCACGAAGTAGGCTTCGCCGCTTTCCGTCAACGCCATCAGCGTGAAGGGTGCGTACTTGACATCCAGCGCCACGATGCGGCTCACCTTAACGTCATAGCCCTGCTCTTTCAAATACGCTTCCATGGCTGTTCTGTCTCCTGCCAACTCTTTCAAGGAATCCCGCAAATGAACGTGCCAATACTCGTGGGAAGACGAGCAATGAAGGTCGTAAATCGAAATGTTGCGGCCTCTCTTGAAGGTGTATCCCGCAGGATCATCCAGCAACTCGCCCAACTCTTCCCCCTCGAAATCATACAGGGTAACCAAAGTGGGAATCTTTCTTGTGCTATTCTCCTCGGTGACAGGGGTCAGTTCCTCGTGGGTAACGCCTCTGGTGATGGCGTAGATCTCACCGTAATCGGCATAGAACAACGCCAGATAAAGGTTGCCCTGAGGGTCTACGATATATTGGTAATCCAACACCTTCTCAAAAGTCAATTCATTGACCTTCACAGTGCACGGACGGTAATACCGAACCGTTGCATAGTCCCCGCCATACTCGTTGGTGGAGTAGCGGATTTCGCAAGGCTGATACTGATAGGGTTGCTCGATGCTCACCTTAATGCGGGAAACAACTTCGCCATGTTCACCGTACGCGATTTGGATATCCTCAGACAAAAACCGATCCTCCAACCAAAGGTCCGTCCCGCCATCCGAGGTATATACGCATTCCCATAAACCATTAATGTCAACCGCAACCGGCTGTCCGTCCAAGGAATAGCATTTTTCAGTCTTGGAATCCCAAATCAAAGGAACTCCTCCGCGGCTGATCAGGTAATGCGAGTAGTTGGTCTGAGTGGAAAAAGGCTTCCATTGCTGTTGCGGCACGCCGCTTTCAAACCCCGCGGGGAGATCATAGCTACTGACGGTACCGTCTTTCAGCAAAACATAGAGAGAGCCGTTAAGGAAGAGGGTGTCACGGAATTCTCCGATCACTTTTTCGGATAACAGCTTCCCGTCATTGATGCGAAGGATGCCGTCGTATCTCTCCATGTAGAAGCTTCCCAACCCGTCGGCATCGATGACTGCCTCCATGCGCAACACGCCGTACTCCGGATAGCCGTCGGTATACGCCCAAAGGCTTGTGGGATGACCGGGGCCCATATCAAACCGAAGCGCCAATTCCATGGAAAGCTCCTCTTCGGGAGGGAGTGCAGGAGGCTCGGATTGTATGGGAGGGCCGGAAGGTTCCACAGGCTCCGTTTCGTATCCCGGATCGATGCGGTAAAGATCGGCATGATCGGGATAAAATGCGAGAAGATATTGGGTTCCGTCCCAAGCGGTGATCACATCGAAATTCATGACTTCCAGAGAAATCCCGCCCACCGTGACCGTCTGGGGATGGTAGGAGGTTATATAGTGCTTTCCGTCAAACAAATTGCAAGCAACACTGCGTTCTTTGTCTCTGACCCCTTTGAAATAATATCTGTAGATGGTATTTTCGGAAAGATCGTAGATCAACCGTGCGCCATCCTCATCGGAGTACAGGAAACGGTCGCCGCACAGGCTGCCGATCAACGCGGAAACGCCATACGACGTACCCTTGCTGCAATAGGTATTGCCGTAAGCCGCCACCACAGAGCCGTCGCTATCGAAAAATTGCCGTATAAATTCACCGTCGGTAATCTCTTTTCCATCCAGGGTGTACCGCCCTACGCCGGGAATGAACACACACGGCTGTCCGTTCACATCAAAATAAATCCTCGAAAAACTACCGTACTGATCATAAGTATAGCGTTTCGCCGTGCCATCTGCAAAGATCTCCGAAAAGGGGTAGTCATCGCTGCCGCCTCTTACAAAGATTCTTCCTTTTGCGGCATCAAGTTCGATCCCGGAAAGAGATACCTGAATCCGTTCTCCCGTATTCGCGCAGAAGAGATATCGCGCGTTCTCTGCGGCTTGATAATACAAGATGTACAGATTCCCGTTTTCATCCACAGTGAAAACCTCGGGCTCACTAACACCCACCGGCCGTACTTCTTCGCCTTCCGGCGGGGGATCCTGGGGATAATCGAAATGATAAGAAAACAATCCGTTCTCTCCGATACCGAAGGAGAGCACCTTCTCCAGCTTGGTCTCTTTGTCCGCAGGAAGTGCGGGAGCCATGGGCACTTTGGGATCCGTTTCGGGAGTATATCCCGGATCGATACCGTAAAGGCGGATACGATCGGTAAAATACGCCATCAAATATACGTTTCCGTCGGAGGATGTAACCAGCTCAAACTCCATAGCCTCTACGGTAAAATCGCCCAGGGTAAAGGTTTTGGGATAATAATGCGTGATCTCTGTTTCACCGTCTTTGATGCTGCAGTCTACCTTTTCGTGTCCGTGACCATCGATCTCATACTCAAACCGATACAAAGTGTTCTCGGACAGGTCATAGATAGTATACGAATTCTCGGTGGTCTGGATCAACCGATCACCGTACAGCTTTGCCCGCCACATACTCGGAGCGCGATAGGTTCCGTACGTCACCCACTGAACGCCGCTTTCATCCACGGTATACAGGGGAGCATGTTCCAAAACCTTTTTTTCGCCGGCCAAAGTGATCAAACCCGCTTCGCCATTGTCAAGATACGGCTTCCCCGCCTCATCAAAACAGAGGTCGGACCTTTTTTGGTACTGTTCTGCAGTGTGGTGCTTCACCAAACCATCCTTGGTGTACTCCACGATGCCCAGCGTAGTGCTGCCGCTGCTTAAGAAGAACCTTCCGTCGGAGACCCAAAAGTCAAACACGTTAAACTGCGTGGTAACGTTGATTCTCTCTCTCGTTTTGTGGCAGTAAATATAATCTTCAGAGCTTAAATTATCGCAGTAAAAATACAGATTTCCGTCCTCATCGACCGCTTGGAGGGTGGGGAACTCAATGGCCACGGGATGCGTTCCGTATCCCTCCGGATTCTTGTAAACGCCAAATCGGAATTCGTAAGACACCGGTCCCCGCTCACTGACGGAAACAGCCGCCAGCTCCTTCACCGTAGTCTCTTTCCCGGTGGCTAAGACAGGTTCTTCGGGAGGTGCGGAAACCTCCGGTTCGGACACTTCGGGTTCCGATTCATCGGGTTCGGAAGGCTCTGTTACAGAGCTTTCTTCGGTGGAGCTTTCCGTGCTTTCTTCGGTGGAAAGCTCCGTGCTTGCTTCGGAAGAGGTCTGCTCCTCCGAGGGGGTATTCGGCGCGCTTTCCTCGTCCATGGGCGCGGTGAAGAACAGCACCGCCACCAGGGCGCAGAGGAGCACGCTTACGATGATGACCCAAAGAA
>JAFXBC010000058.1 GCA_017516825.1 Clostridia bacterium
CTTCGGCGCAGAGCCCTGGACGGAGGAGATGCGGAGAGATATCGAAAAATCCCTGGGCATCAAGGCCTACGATATTTACGGCCTCACGGAGACCTCCGGCCCCGGCGTTTCCTTCGAGTGCGAGGAGCAGTCGGGTATGCACATCAACGAGGACCACTTCTTGGCGGAGATCATCGATCCCGAGACGGGAGAGGTGCTTCCCGAGGGCAGCAAGGGCGAATTGGTGTTCACCGCGCTGGATAAGGAGGCCTTCCCCCTGCTTCGTTACCGCACCAGAGATATCTGCGTGCTGTCCCGCAAGAAATGCTCCTGCGGCAGAACCCACGTAAAGATGTCCAAGCCCATGGGCAGAAGCGACGATATGATGATCATCCGCGGTGTCAACGTGTTCCCCAGCCAGATCGAGGCGGTGCTTTTGAAGGAGGGCTATCCCCCCAACTACCGCATCGAGGTGGACCGTGTGAACAATTCCGACACCCTGGACGTATACGTAGAGCTGACCGCCGAGCAGTTTGAGGATACCATTGGCAAGTTCTCCGCAAGAGAGAATTCTCTGGCGGAGGCCATCAAGACCATGGTCGGCGTGAAGCCCAAGGTCCATCTGGTGAACCCCAAGACCATTGCCCGATCCGAGGGCAAGGCCGTCCGCGTTGTGGACAAGAGAAAACTGCACGATTAACAGGAGGATATGAGATGTCTATCAGACAGTTGACCGTTTTCGTAGAAAACAGACAGGGCGCAATGGCAGAGGTCACCCGTGAGCTTGCCCAGCATAACGTGGATCTCCGCGCCCTTTCCATGGCAGATACCCAGGAGTTCGGCGTGTTGCGCTTGATCGTCAAGGACGTAGACAGCGCGTTGACAGTCCTCCGTGAAAGCGGACACATCGTCAACGTCACCCCCGTCACCGCCGTGAAGATCTCCGATGCCCCCGGCAGATTGTCCCAGGCCCTTTCCGTGCTGGATCAGGCGGGGATCAACATCGAATACCTGTACGCGTTCCTCACCCGCACCGAAAAGCACGCCTACGTGGTGCTTCGCGTGGAGGACAACGACGGCGCAAAGAACGCCCTGTCGGAAGCAGGCTTCAAATTGGTACAGGAATCGGATATTCAGAAATTGTAATTTTCCCATGGAGGAACCTTTATGATCCTCAAGCTTGCATTACTCGTTGTATTTTTCGCCGTTACCGTGGGGGTTGGCCTTTACTGCCGCAAGAAAGCCACGGACGTAAACGGCTTCGTATTGGGCGGACGTGCCGTGGGCCCCTGGCTGACGGCCTTCGCCTTCGGCACCAGCTATTTCTCTGCGGTGATCTTCGTGGGTTACGCAGGGCAGTTCGGCTGGAACTTCGGCGTGGCCTCCACCTGGATCGGCTTGGGCAACGCCTTCATCGGCTCCTTGATGGCCTGGGTGGTATTGGGCAGACGCACTCGTCTCATGACCCAGAAATTGGATTCCCGCACCATGCCGGACTTCTTCGAGCTGCGCTACAAGAGCAAGGGACTGAAGCTTATGGCTTCCGTCATCGTGTTCGTCTTCCTCATCCCCTACACCGCCTCCCTGTTCAACGGCCTTTCCCGTCTCTTTGAGATGGCCTTCCCCGGGGTGGATTACGCGGTATGCGTCATCGTCATGGCGGTGCTGACGGGTATTTACGTCATCGTCGGCGGCTACATGGCCACCGCGGTGAACGACTTCATTCAAGGCCTCATCATGCTGGGGGGGATCGTGGCCGTGATCGCCGCGGTGCTTTCCAAGAACGGCGGCCTCACCTCCTCCCTGGTTGCCCTGGCGGAAAAGGAAGCCACCACTCCCGCAGGGGAAAGCTTTATGGGGGGCTTTGCCTCCTTCTTGGGGCCGGATCCCTTCTTCCTGCTGGTGGTGGTTCTGCTGACCTCCTTGGGTACCTGGGGCTTGCCCCAGATGGTGGGTAAATTCTACGCCATCAAGGACGAGGCGGCGGTACGGAAGGGGACTATCATCTCCACCGTCTTCGCCATCATCGTGGCCGGCGGCTGTTACTTCATCGGCGGCTTCGGACGGCTCTTCACCACCCCCGAGTTCGTGGCGGAAAGCGGCTTCGACGCCATCATCCCCACCATGTTGGAGGGGATGCCCGACGTCCTCATCGCCATCGTTTTGGTGCTGGTGCTGTCCGCTTCCATGTCCACCCTGTCCTCCCTGGTGCTGACCAGCGGCTCTACCATCACCCTTGACCTCATCGGCCCCGCCATGAAGGGCAAGATGACGGAAAAGAAGAAAATGCTGGTGATGCGCGTGATGATCGCCATCTTCATCGTGATCTCTGCCGTCATCGCCATCGTACAGGCAAAATCCAAGGTGGTCTTCATCGCACAGCTTATGGGCGTTTCCTGGGGTGCGTTGGCAGGTGCCTTCCTGGCTCCCTTCCTGTACGGCTTGTTCCACAAGAAGGTCAGCCGCGCCTCCGTATACGTCAGCTTTTTCCTGGGCGTTGCCATCAGCCTGGTACAGCTTGTGAAGTCTCTCACAGGCTTTGCCTTCGGCGTGGAGTTCTTGGACGGCGTGTTGTTCAAGACCTCCCTCCATTCCGGGGTGTTCGCTATGCTGCTGGGCTTGGTGTTGGTACCCTTGGTGAGCCTGCTTACCCGCAAGTCCTGCCCCGACGGCGTGGAGGAGATGTTCTCCTGCTACGACGAAAAGGTGGTTTCCAGCGCGAAGGAATCGTTAGGAGAATAATATGTTAAGAACCTTTCTTTCGAAAAAGAAAGGTTCTTAACAATCTCCAAAGAAACTTATTTTGCCGAAAACTGTCGTTTTCGGGGATTGGATTGATTTATGAACATCGTATTTCTGGAACGCACCACCGTGACGGTGGGAGATATGGATCTCACCCCCTTTGACGCATTGGGGGAGGTGACCTACTGCGAGTCCTACGACAAAACGGAGATGCGCGCCGCCGCAAAGGACGCGGAGGTGCTGATCATCAACAAGACGGTGGTGGACAAGGCCTTCTTCGACGCCTGCCCCAAGCTGAAATGCATCTGCCTCCTTGCCACGGGGTACAACAACGTGGATCTGGTCACCGCAAGAGAGCGGGGCGTGGCAGTGTGCAACGTGCCGGGCTACTCCACCGACGCGGTGGCACAGCTGGTGTTCGGCTTCTTCTTGCAGTTCGCCGCTTCTTTACCGCAGTATCAATCCTCCGTGCGGGATGGGGTTTGGTGCGCCTCCACCCGTTCTAACTATCTTTCCTGGCCCATCCACGAGCTGGCGGGGAAGACCCTGGGCATCATCGGCTACGGCGGTATCGGCAAGAAGGTGGGGCAGATCGGCAACGCCTTCGGCATGAAGGTTTTGGTGCATACCCGCACCCCAAAAGAGGACGGGATAGCGGAATTTGCTTCTCTCCCGGAAGTTCTTCGCCGCTGTGACTTCCTGACCCTCCATTGTCCCCTGACGGAACAGACCAAAGGCCTCATCGGCAGGGAAGAGCTGGCCATGATGAAGCCCACCGCCTACCTGGTGAACACCTCCCGTGGCGCCGTGGTGGAGGAGCAGGCTCTTGCAGAGGCGCTGAACAACGGCGTCATCGCAGGGGCGGGCATCGACGTGCTGGATGCAGAGCCCATGGCCATCTCCTGTCCCTACCGCACCGCCAAGAATTGCTTGGTCACCCCCCATATCGGTTGGGCGGCACAGGAGGCCCGCGCCAGACTCCTTTTGGAGGTGGCGGAAAATATCCGTGCCTTCTACGCAGGAGAAAGACGCAACCGCGTGGATTGAACGCAAAAACTCCCCTGAGGTTCCTCGGGGGAGTCTTTTCTTGCTTTTTTGGGGGTCAATACCCCAGATCTTCCTTTCTGGCCTTGGCGTATTGCCGTTTCGTCAATCGGATGGTGCTTGCCAGGAAGCGGACCGCGTCCTCGGAGGGGGTATCCGTCCAGCCGATGGCGTAGGCGGTGAGTCCGTCGGTAACGTCGCCGTCGTTCATAATGCTCCAGGGGATGTAAGTCTGCGCCTTCTTTTCTACCCAATCGGGGATGTAGTAATCCATGGCCCCGAACAGATGGAACAGCTCGTGGCGGAAGGCGTCGATATCGTACAGCACCGCGGCCTCAAAATCGTGGGAGGTGCTGTCGTTGGAATAGGCGAAGGAACGCCCTTCCCGATCCACCAGAAAGATGATGGGGGCGGCGGCCACCTGCACCCCGCCGTCCAGGGTGTTCTGCATCTCGGCCAGGGAACGGTAGCCCTTGTCTGCGGCGTAGGCCTCCATCCATTCCCGTGCCGACTCCGGAAAGGCGTAGCTTTCCCAGACCCATTCGTCGAAATTGCCGTGGAGGGTCAGCCCGATTCCGTATTTTTTTGCTTCCTGTTCCAGGTCGGCCATGCGGGAGATAAGCTTATTCTTGGCCAGATTCCGTTCCGAGGCCTTCCAGAAGCTTCCCTCATCGTCCACGAACACGAAGTAGATCTCCACGTGATCCTCCAGCCGTTCGCAGGGGCCCACGTCCTTCAGTTGGAGAAGAAGATGCTCCTCCATGCATTCCTCAAAGGGGGTGAGGGTCACGGGCTCCTCCCGGGAAAACACGCCTGTGAAGAACAGCGCTCCCAGGCAGATCCCCGCCAGCAAAACCGCGCTTCCCACCCACAAAAGGGCTTTGGGGGCTTTCTTTTTCCGCGGGGCGGCACAACCGGGGCAGTCAAGGATATCTTCCGGCAGCGGCATCCCGCATCGGGTACAGTATCTCGTCATGAAAACCTCCTTTCACAGCCAATGAAAACACTCCTTTTTGATGGATGAATTTTGAATTTACAACAGGGGAACGGCCTCTTTTTCCTCCTTCGCCGCCGCTTCAGAGCCCAGATGGTAGAACAGAATGAACCAACTGAAGAAGGAAAAGGTGAAGACCGACAGAAGGAACATACTGCCGTGAATGAAGGCGTCTATTACGGGATCTTTCATTGCCAGCAGAACCTCGCGGAGGGCGCCGACCACCATGACCCCTGCCAGGGTGAGGTAGGTTGCCTTGCTCCCACGGGGAGCAGAGGAGGTCTTGTCCTTGTTGCGGTTGTAGGAGCTTTTTGCAAAGGGGAACATGATGGCCAGAGCGGCCACGGGCAGAAGGAAGCTCCCCAGGTGAACCACCGTGGCGTGCCCCTCCCAAGCGGGGATCCATTTCCCGTCGAAATGCCCCAACAGCCCCCCCGTAAAGAGATCTGCAACTCCCCAGACCCAGCTCTGCATGGCGGCAAACCAGATCAGTCTGCCGTCGTCTTTCTTTCTGAAACTTCGCACGATGGCCCAAAGGGCGAAGATGAGATAG
Organism: Clostridia bacterium; assembly: GCA_017516825.1. GTDB lineage: Bacteria > Bacillota > Clostridia > Oscillospirales > CAG-382 > Coliplasma. The sequence continues at coordinate 5,313 of JAFXBC010000058.1, forward strand.
AGCAGTACCACCCCGTGGGGGATACGGAACACCTGCTTTTGGAAGATCTCCACCGAAAGCCATCCCCAAACCGCAAGGCTGGCAGGAAAGGCAAACAGGGCGCCTGCTTTTCTTATTTGGTCTTGCTTTTGGATCACGAAGAACACTCCTTTTTGATTATTGTAACATAATGATATCATACAATCGTGTGATTGTCAATAGGCTTTTGCAAAAAAGATAAAAAATCTCCCCGAAGGAGCTGCTATGCTTCCCTCGGAGAGAACTTTTATCCCAAAAACTCGTCTTCGGACCAGGTGCCCCTTTCCACGGTGCCGTCGGCGTAGGTGTAGGTCCCTTGGCCGTGGAACAGCCCGTCCTTGAATTCCCCGGTGTAAACGTCCCCGTTGGCGAAGGCGTAGGTGCCCTTGCCGTGGAATTGATCGTTTCGGAAACCGCCCACGTAGTACTCCCCGTCGTCGAAGATCAGCTTGCCCTCTCCGTGGAAGAGATCGTTGGAGAAGCCTCCTTCGTAGCGGAAGCCGTAGGTGACGTCGGTGAAGACCCCGTAGCCGTGGAACAGCCCGCCCTCAAACTCCCCGGTGTATACCGAGCCGTCCGAAAAAGTATAGGTTCCCTTCCCGTGGGGAACGCCGAACACCAGATCACCCGTGTACCGGTCTCCGTTGTCGTATACCCGGGTGCCTGTTCCGGTGAACTGCTCCTCCTCGGTGGCGTTTTCCAGCTCTACACGGGTCAGCGTCGAAGTGGTTTCCAGGAAGGCGACGGCGTTATCGGAAAGAACGTCCCTCCAGCCGATGGCGTAGGCGGTGAGGTCGTCGGTAACGTTGCCGTCGTTCATAATGCTCTCGGGCAGATACAAGCTTGCAGCCTCCTCCACCAACGCGGGGAAGTAGTAATCCTCCGCGCCGTAAAGGTGGAACAGCTCGTGACGGAAGTCCTCGGTGTAGTAAAGAACCATGGATTCCACCGCAAGGGAGATCGCTCCGGGATTGGCATAGGAGCGGCCCGCGTAATTGCACAGGAAGACCATGGGAGCAGAGGCGACGTTGCTTCTGTCGTCAATGGCCTTCTGCATTTCGGCCAGGGATTCGTATCCCTGCTCTACGGCGTAAAGGGTCTGCCAGGAATAGCTGTCCTCATGGTCGGCGGCTGCGGACAGATAAAGCTCTCCGAAGGTGGCGTTGATGGTCAGCTCCACGTCAAAGCGGGCGGCCTCCGTCAGCAAGGCGGCGATCTCCGCCTCCAAACGCTCCTGCGCTTCATCCTTTTCCTTGGCCGACCAGGGATATTGGGGCTCGTGAACGAAAACGAAGGTGATCTCCACCTGCCCCACAAGCTTTTCGCAGGATCCCGTGTTCCTGAGGTTCAGATAAAGGTGGTCATCCCATTTTTGCTCCGGGGTGGGGTCGGGGTCAAGGGCGGAGGACGCTCCGTCGGGGCGAAGGATGGGAGGCCTTGGATCTTCTGCGGGGGAGAGGAGCTGTGGATCCACGCCTATGGCCATGGCTCCCAGCACCGACACCGCCAGAAGCAGGGAAAGGGCGATCAGTAAGCCGCGGCGTCTGCTCGTTGCTCGACGGCGGGCCCGCATGGCACGGAGCAATTCGGAATCTGCGGTGATATCCGTCCCGCAAACGGGGCAGACGGTCACGCCTTCTTCCAGCTTCAAACCGCATCGTATACAGGATCTTGCCATGGGAGCCTCCCTTCTCGGATTAGGTGCTTCGGGGAACTTACTTCCCGATCAATTGCTTGTAATAGTTACAGTACACTTCTCTGGTGCAGGTGGAGGCGGTGGCGAAGAGGATGATGTCGTCCACTTCCTTTTCCTTAACGATCTTCTTCACGTCCAACATCACGTGGCGGGGGTCGATAACGATGATGTTGCCGTAATGCTCCGTCAAGAAGGGCACGAAAGCGTTGGCGGAGGATTCCTTGATCACCAGAATGGTTTTATCCTGATCGTTTTCGGGGACGTTGATCTCAATGTAGGCCTGGTCTCCGGTGAGATAGCAGGAATAGGTCTTGATGGAGGTCTGGATGCAGTTATCGTAAATGCGGTACAGGCTCATGTCGGAGAGATACACCGCCATGGTGTGCTCCTTGCGGGGCCAGTACACGTGGATGGTGTCGTAGAAGGAGTTGATGCGGGGGTCGTTTGCGTAGGTGTTGGTGAGTCCGATGAAGGTCTCGGTGGTGATCTCCGTCTCAAAGTCGGAGAGGGGTGTGGGGGTCAGCCCCACGGATCTTGCAAACTCGCAGTATGCGTAATAAGCCCCAAGCTGTGTCCAATGGAAGTCGCTCTTGAAGAACAGATACTCCCCGCGGCGGGATTCAAAGGCTTCCTTCAGATTCACGTAGTTCACGTCCCCGTGAATGAGGGCTTGGTTCTGATCCAGCACCTCACCCTGGTCGTTGGCCATGTCCCGCACCAGAGGGTTGGGAATGCCGATCATGGAGGCAGGCGGGTTGATCACGTGGATCCCCACCCCGGGGAAGGCCTTGGCGTAGGCGGCGTAGGCATCCGCATACCGCTGGGCGTTGACGGGGTTGTGGTAGGTGTGGGAGTAGGCCGCGCCGTTGTAAAGCAGGTAGCCGCTGGGGATGAATTCAGCGTCGCCGATGTCGGTATACACCATTTCCTCCTCGCTTTCTTCGGAACTTTCCTCCTCGCTTTCTTCGGAACTTTCTTCGGAACTTTCTTCGTGGCTTGAGTCGTCAATGGGCAGAGAGATCTCCCCGGGGGCAGAGCTTTCCTCCCGGCTGATCAGAATGGGCAGGGAGCTTTCTTCCTTTTTGGATTCTTCCGCGGAAGATTCGTTTGCCCCGCCGTCTGCACACCCGCAGATCAGCGCAAAGCATAAAAGAAGTAAGGTCGCCAATAACGGTTTTTTCATAAGACTGCCTCCCTGTAAGTTCTCTTTTGGTCAGTTTACCATAAAAGGCGGTTTCTGTCAAGAAAAAAGACGTCCCCGAGGGGGCGCGTCATGTAAAAGTTTGTTGATAAACGTTGCCGACAGCGGATAGACGCTCCGCCCCGTGAGAAATACGACATTTTGCCTATGGGGGGAAAACAAAAAGCCTTGAAATCATAACGATCTCAAGACGGCAACTTTTTAGGAATTGTTTATGGAAGGTTATTGAATATTCACCGCTTTTATGGTATAATCATTCTGTCAAAAGACCTATGAATGCAACGATTTTTATGTGCGAGAGCAACGGTTTCGATGATAATTTAAGCGAAGTGTGAATACTTGATGCGGAGGCAACTAGTGCAATGCGGCATAAGGATTTTTATGAATAATATTGAGAAATACGTATTGGGAGTAGTATTGATAGTATTAACACTCATTGCTTTTGCTGTATGCTTTTTTGTGATAAGATCTTTTTTTGAAAAGGTCAAAAAGAGCAGCTGCGTTTTGAGTGCGTTGGAAACAATAAATAGCAAAACCAAGTACAAAAAAGTGGAAAGTAATTATTTGTATTCATATCCATGCGTTTCAAGAGCAGAGTTCAATCGTTTTGATTTGGACAAGTATTTTCTTGAAATTATTGGTGGAAACGAAAAAGAGTTCCTTAAAATAATAAAAGCGATTGAAAGCAATAAAAAAGAAAAAGCCAAGTATAAGAGGCTCCTTAGCAAAATTGATTTTTCAAAATCCGAGGAAATATCAAGGTCAGTAAAAATCCCACATTGTTTTTATAGGCAAATTGAAAAAATATATTATCGAAAAATGCTCCTTAAGGAGCCGATAACAGAAATAGAAATAATATGCAGGAAAGAATATACAACACCCGCCAGAAGAGTACACACATGGGCGGATGCAACATATGCTTATAAAGATTTGGTTCGTTTTTACGAAGAAGCGCTAAGAATAAAAGAGGAGCGTGAAGTCAGAAGTAGGCAAATCGAGTACGAGCGATCTCTTATGACCTCGTCTTTACGATACGAAATTTTAAGACGGGATAATTTTAGATGTCAAATTTGCGGGTCTTCTGTGCAAGATGGTGTTAAATTACACATTGATCATATTATTCCGGTTTCCAAGGGAGGGCATACCGTTCCAAATAATTTACGAGTGCTTTGCGATAGGTGCAATTTTGGAAAAAGCGATAAACTTGAATAAGGCATGCAAGATTAATTGTGCTTGCCATGTTTTTCCTCTTACCGCACACCGAAAAGCAGGAGGGCTGTTGACATTTTGTTGACACTTTCCGCTTTTTCGCCTTCCGGATTCGGTGCAACAAAAACAAAAAACCGTGAAAACCCTTGTGGTTTCACGGTTTTTTCCGGTGTGGATGAATGGACTTGAACCAACGACCCCTTGCATGTCAACCCCGATAAGCGGCGTGAAAACTTCGGTTTTTGCTTTTCGCTGTGCATGATGTTCTTTTTGTTTCTTGTTGAATTGAAGCAGTTTTGTTTGACGTCTCTTGCATTTTTCAGACCAAGAGCGTGGAACGAGGGGATTTATTTTAAAATTGTTGTTCCGGTTCGCAGAATTCTTGTTTGACAAAAAAATATATCGTGGTATAATAGTGGTATACTATTAAGTTGGTTTGATTCATTGGGAGGAAGAGTATGAAAAGAACCGTTTCTTTGCTGGTGGCAATGCTATTGCTGTCCGCCGCTCTTTTGGCGGCAGGGTGCGCCCCTTCCGGACCCGAAGGCGGGGAAAGCGTTCCAAGCACGGAAAGCCTTCCCGGCCGGCCCAACGAGAGTTCCGCCGAGGAATCCTCCGAGACCTCCGAGGAGTACGTTCCCGTGATGGGGGACTATGCCGTCTCTTTGGGCAAGTCCTATACCGTCAGCGTGGAGGCGGCGGAGCAGTATTCCGATGCTTATCATGCCGAGCTGACCAACGGAACCTCCGGGGAGGTACATTCCTACAGCAATTCCGAGCTGGTTGGCTTTGCTACGAGAAAGCTGGAGGTCGTTATTGACCTGAAGAAGCTTCAAAGCGGGATCCATACCTTTTCCGCCAGCTACTATCTGGCAAACAGCGCGGGGATCAGCTCTTCTCTTGGCTTTACCGTGGCTTGCTCCTCCGATAACTCCGCGTGGACGGAGCTTGGACAGCTGACCTCCGTCAACGAAAGCCTGATGAACTCCCTCAGCTATGCAGAGCTGAAGCTTGAGGAAGAGATCTCCGCCCGCTATATCCGCTTTACGGTGACCGGGAATGCCGCCTGGATCTTCTTAGAAGAACTGACCGCTGTCGCCTTTACCGAGTTGGAGGAAGCGGTGCAGTACGGAGAGGCCGTGGAAGAAGCATACCGACAATTGGGAACGGTTGCCCCCATCAAGGGAGAGGGCGTTATCAATACCGATCTGCCAAAGGTTTGTATTTCCAAGGGCGCAAGCTACACCATTGACGGTGCCGTCAGCGCCAAATATCCCGACACGGATGGGAAGCTGCTGACAGACGGCACTTTTCAGACCCTTTTGGAGCATGGTTGTTGGGTGGGCTTTGACGGGGGCAATGACGTTACCGTCAAGCTGGATCTGAGGGAACACGCAGGCGATATCTCTTCCATCGAAATCGTATCTCTGGCAAAAAAGAGCATGGGGATCTACCATCCCGTGGCTTTTGATTTTGCGGCAGTGGATGAGAAGGGGAAGAAAACCGATTTGGGAAGAATTTACGGCGCACCTCGGTATGAAGAGGGGTACAAGAGCTTTATCTTCTCGGTGGGTAAGACCTTCAGCGCCCGCTATTTGGAGATCACCCTCCACACCGTGGAGGATGCGTTGCATTTCCTGGGGGAGATCTCGGTGTACGCCCACAGAAAAGAGGCGGCGGCGAGCGTTTATCCTCCTGTCAAGCTGGAGACGGGTGCCACGCCTTGGAAGACTCCCTCGGAGGAATCTGTGAACCTTGTTGCAGGAAAGACCTGCCAGATCGCTGTGTCCGGCTCGGTTTCTGCGGAATGCTATGCCGACAACACTCCCATTACCTCCAAGGTGATGACCGACGGCGTGTTCTCTTACGACCATAACATTCACAACGGAATGTTCTTCAAATTCTGCCAGGGAGACGGGCGTAAGATCATTTTCGATCTGGAGCATCTTTCCGCGGTGGAAAAACTGACCATCAGCTTCTGCGATATAGCGGATTGGGCGGTACACGCGCCCCCCTCCGTGAGCGTAGTCCTCTCGGAGGACGGTGTCCATTGGCATCGCATAGGGGAGATTCCCGTCTCGGCCGCAGAAAAGCCAAACATCAGCCGCGGCGAATTGAATCTGAAAAATGCCGTCAAGGCGCGCTACGTGGCGTTTTCCTTCCCTGTCACGATTTGGGCGGGGGTGGATGAGCTTCAGGTGTTTGGCAGACGAAGCGACAAGAACGCCCTGCCTACCGCCGGCTACCCCTCCGCCTACGAGGAATCCACCGCAAATAAGCGTAAGGAGCCCTCGGAGGATCTGCTGGGCGGTGCGGAGCATCTTTGCCTGATGTACCATGCCAAGGATTGTGCGCCCTATACCGTAGCAGACCTATTGCCCTACGTGGCGTATTTGGATAAAGGAATGACGATTAAGGATACCATGTTCGACAGCTTCCTGTTCCTGTATACCACGGGGCAGATGCCCAGCGGCGGCTCTGCCTTTGGGAATTCCACCAAAAGCGACTGGGACTGGTGCATTGAGGATCTGTTCCGCGACGGCGTGAATTTAGACGCCTTGGAGGTTGCCGCAGGGCAGGTGAAGCAGACCCTTGGCCTGAGCGCGGATTTCAAGTACAACGTGACCATGACCATCTACTATCCCGGAAGCGACATGAAGAACTTTGGCGACGTGGACGGGGACGGCATCTCCAACGATTTTACCGTGTATGAAAACCGTATGAAGGCCATTCGGCAGTATGTAGAGGAGATCGAGGCCCGGTTTGCGGCAGAGAACTACCAAAATATCCGTCTGGTGGGCTACTATTGGTGGCACGAAGCCATCGAGCAAAACGAGGATGATCTCAAGAGAATGCTGAACGAAATTTCGGAGTATCTCCACGCCAGAGACAGAGATTTCTTCTGGATTCCTTACCATTGTGCACCCGGATTCAGCGCATGGAGATCCTACGGCTTCGATATTGCTTGTATGCAGCCCAACTACGTGTTCAAATCCGAAACGCCCTATACCAACTTAGCGAACAACGAAAAATATACCAAGCTCTACGGCATGGGCGTGGAAATGGAGATCGACAACGCCTGCCTGAGCGATCGGCTGTTCTATAAGAAATACATGGAATACATCGCCTTGGGCGCAGAGACGGGCTATATGACCGATACCGTCAATATGTATTATCAGAGCATCGGCATCTTCGGCGAGGCGGCAAGATCTGCCTCCTACATGGCGCGGTCTGTTTATGACGTTACCTATCATTACATCAAAGGGGATCTGAAAAACGTTCCCGATACGTTGGAGCCCCACACCTTCGAAGCCGAAAAGAACAAGATCTTTAAGGGTGAGCTTGGGCTCGACGGCCGGGCCTTGCGGGAATTTAAGATCTCCGCCCTTCCCGAGCATGGAACGGTGGCCTTCTGCGACGACGGAAGCTTCTACTATTTTCCCGAAAAGGACTTCACAGGAGAGGTGACCTTCACCTTCGTCTATAACGAGTACCTGTCCTGGTCCGAGGAATGCAAGATCACCATTCGCGTAAAATAAAAACAAAAAACCGTGAAAACCCTTGTGGTTTCACGGTTTTTTCTGGTGTGGATGAATGGACTTGAACCAACGACCCCTTGCATGTCAAGCAAGTGCTCTAACCAACTGAGCTACACCCACGAACGTAGGGTATTATACACGACTTTGCTTCAAATGTCAAGAGCAAAATGAAAGTTTTTTTGCTTCTTTCCCGGAAAAAACGATGTGACACAGAAAAGGGCAAAAACGGGGTTGCAATTCCTTGGAAAAAGGTGTAGAGTAGAGGGGAAGAATGCAAAAAAGGAAACAGCGATATGAGCGCACAGACTGCCGCGGTTCGCCGCACGGCCGATCTTTGCACAGGGCCGTTTTTTAAGAAAATAGTGCTTTACACCCTGCCCATCATTGCAACGGGTCTTTTGCAGCTGTTGTTCAACGCCGCAGACCTGGTGGTGGTTGGCCGCTACGCAGGCAAGGAAGCCGTGGCGGCGGTAGGTGCTACCGGCGCTTTGATCAACCTGATCGTGAACCTGTTCATGGGCCTTTCCGTGGGCTCCGGCGTTCTGGTTGCCCAGGGTATCGGCGCGGGGGACGACGACATGGTTCACCGCACGGTGCATACCTCTTTTCCTGCGGCCTTCTTCGGCGGGATCCTGCTGACCTTCGTAGGGGTGGGCTTTGCCCCGTCCTTGCTCCATTTGATGGACACCCCCGACGACGTGATCAATCTTTCCGCGCTGTATATGCGGATCTATTTCGCGGGGATCATCCCCATGCTGCTTTACAACTTCGGCGCCTCCATCCTCCGTGCGGCGGGGGACACCAAAAGCCCGTTGATCTTCCTTTCCATCGCGGGTGTGGTGAACGTGGTGTTGAACCTTGTTTTCGTCATCCAATTCCACATGAGCGTGGCGGGGGTTGCCCTGGCCACAGCCCTTTCCCAATTGCTCTCCTGCGTGCTGGTACTGATCAAGCTGACCCGCCGTCAGGACGCCTGCCGTCTGATGTGGAGGAAGCTGAAGATTTATCCTTCCGCTCTTTGGAAGATCGCCCGCATCGGCTTGCCTGCGGGGATCCAGGGCTCCCTGTTCTCCATCTCCAACGTGATCATCCAGTCCTCCATCAACGGATTCGGCTCCGTGGCCATGTCCGGTAACGCCTCCGCGGGGAACATCGAGGGCTTCGTCTACGTTTCCATGAACGCCTTCCACCAGACCGCCATGAACTTCATGGGGCAGAACATGGGGGCGCGGAAATACGAAAACTTCGGAAAGATCCTGCGGATCTGCCTGCTTTCCGTGGGAACGGTGGGCATCGTCCTCGGGGGCGGCTGCTATCTGTTTGCGGAACAGCTTCTTTCCATCTACCTGGGAACCGAGGTGGACGCCATCGCCTACGGCATCACCCGTATGAGCTACGTGTGCCTGACCTATTTCCTGTGTGGATTGATGGACGTGATGTCCGGTATGCTCCGCGGGATGGGTGCTTCTCTGGTGCCTATGCTGGTGACGGTGCTGGGCGTTTGCGGGATGCGATTGGGCTGGATCTTCACCATTTTCCAAATGGAGGGCTACCACACCCTGCCCTGCCTGTATATCTCCTACCCCATTTCCTGGATCGTCACCTTCGCCGCCTTGCTGATCTGCTTCCTGGTGTTGAAGCGCAGGCTGGCAAAACGGGTGGCGGTAGCGCCACGGGAAGAGGTGCTTTCCGAGGCGTAACTATCCTCTGCAAGTACAACTTGACAAAAGCAAGCCATTGGTGCTTGCTTTTTTCGTTGCTGTCGTGTATACTGAAACCACGAAAGGAGGGGTGACCATGACGGTTGGTCAACGCATTCAAGAGCATAGAAAGAAAAACGGGCTCTCCCAGGAGGAATTGGGACAGCGGCTTTTGGTGAGCCGCCAGACGGTGAGCCTTTGGGAGAAGGATCAGACCCTCCCCACGGTGGATAACTTGCTTTTGTTGAAGGAGATCTTCGGCATCTCCGTAGACGAGCTTTTGGGGGAAGAAAAGAAGGAAGAAAAACCCTCCCTGGAACGATGGGAGATCACCTATCGGCAGGAAGCGCTGAAAGAGATGCTTCGGCGGAAGCTTTGGGCGCGATTGCTCTTGGGAATCCTTCTGTCTGTTTTGGGAGTGGGGCTCCTGTGGGAGGGATATCTGTTCGGCGACCGTTTGTTTGCCGCGGCGGTTCTGTTTGCGGGCGGTGCATTATTGTTTCACTTTGGCTCGGCTTTGAAGCGAAGAAAATACCGTTTGCAGACCTTGCCGGAAAGTAAGCTTTCTTTGGCGCTTTATGAAGAGGAGCTGACGATTGCGCTTTCCCGCGGAGAGGGAGCGGATTGCGTTGTGCGGAGCCCATACGGAGCGCTTCGACAGATCCGCCGCGACGGTTCCTGCTACGTGATCTGTTACGAGGGAAAAGAGTTTTTGATCCCTTTGTCTTTGTTTGAGAAGGGGGAGTACGACCCCGAGACCCGTTTGGAGGCGTTTTTGAAAAAGCAGGAGGCCCAATACGGTCGAAAAAAGCCCACGGGCGCTTTGCGTATCTCCGCGTTGTTGCTTTGTATTAGCACTTATCTGGGCTTTGCTGTTTTGGACTTTATGAGTGGCTTGGTCTTGGTGTCAAAGGACCCCTATACCGTTTTGACGTGGACGGTGATCGGGTTGAGCCTCGTTTCCGCCGGTTCTGTGGGGATGGGCATTTACCTGCTTTGCAAAAACAAAAAAGGGCTGCACAATCTGATCGTAGGCGCTATCCTGCTGTATGGGGCTTTGCGCTTCGCCTTTGTGATGCCCGACAGCATTGAATTTTATCAGAGATTTCAGGTGGACAAGGAGGAAGAAATTGCCGACCTTGGAATAGACCTGCCTCCCATCGAGGCCATCTTCCCGGTCTACGAAGGCGGCGGCTTTGTGGACGGCGTTGCCCATTTTTCCACCCAAAACGTACAGTTTAAGGTGCAGGAAAGTATAGATTTTGAGTCGGGGCTTCCGGATGATCCTGCGTGGATGACGGAACTGCCCGCCGAGCTGCTTCCCATTTCCGTGGGGACTATGGAGTTCGATTATCTTTCCATCTACAACATCACCACGGGAGAGTTTAATACCCTTCCTTCGGAGAGCGGGACATATCAGTTCCTGCGGGTGGCCTATCGAGCGGGCAGGGGCGTTCTGGATCGATATGCCGTTGTCTACGAAGCGGAATCTTCGGAATAACGAAAAAAGGCTGAGGAATTCTCAGCCTTTTGCTTTGGGTTTTATTCCTCCGTCACACGGATCACCACGATTTCGGAGATACAGCCGGTCTTGAAGGGCATTGCCCAGCCGGAGATTCCCGAGGAGACGATAAAGGTGGAGCTTTCCCGTACCTCCATGCCGTAACACAGGTCGTTCCCGCCGAACCACACCCCCACCAGCCCGGTGGGGAAGATGTGCCCGCCGTGGGTATGGCCGGAAAGCACCAAGTCTGCCCTTGCCTCTGTCTGGGCTTCAAAATCCGTGGGCTGGTGATCCAGCACCAAGGTATACTTTGCAGGGTCGAGATCTTTTGTCAACTCCTCCATGGAGAGGCGGTCCCTTGCGGAACGGTCTTTCCTGCCCACGAGGTAGAAACGGTTATCGATCAGCACCGTCTCGTCCTCTAAGATCACCACGCCGTTGTCGGTCAGAGCCTTCCGCAGCTCTGCGGGGGTGAAGGTACCTTTGCGGAAATAGCCGTCGTCGTGGTTGCCGTAGATAAAATACACCCCGTAGGTGGTCTTCAGCTCTCCCAAGGCCTCGCAGGCGGTGAGCATATCCTCCTTTGAGGAGTCGTCATCCACGAAATCCCCGGTGATCACCACCAGGTCGGGGTTTTGGGATTGCACCTTTTCCATCTCACGGGCAAAATCTTCACCGCTTAAGGTGACCCCCAGGTGGGAATCGGAGATCTGTACGATGCAAAGCCGGCCAACCTCTTTTTCCGTGGTGAGGGCATAATCGGTGATAAACACGTGGTGGGCAAAGAACCACCCTGCACCCATATAGACTACCGTCAAGGCAATGGCGGCCATCCCCGCATAGTAACGGCGGGGATTCTTTTTTCGGATCTTCTCGGCGATCCACCATCCAAGGTCGCAAAGCAACCAGAACACGACCAAGTGAAGGAGCAAAAGCACCACGTTGAAGGTGGACATCCCCAAGAGCAAGGTCACCAAATAGGCCGCCAAGGGGAACACGGGGAAGGAAAGCAGGCGGATCGCCCAGTGCTTCCCCCGAAAGGGAGGATACTTTTGCAACCGAAGGCCTAAATAGAGGATTCCGGCGGCCCCCAGCAGAAACACCAAGGGAAAGACGATGGCAAAAAAGTTCATGGGCACTCCTTTTTATAGTAAATCCTTCATGGCTTGGTACAGCGCCTCTGCCCAAAGGGAACAGCCCTGTTGGTTGGGGTGCCCGCCGTAGAGGGGCGTTTTGCCGTCCTTTGTGAGGAAGGGCGCAGGGTCAAAGAACAGGTCTGCCTTGGGGGCGAGACGTTCTTTTACGAACCCGTTCACCCGCTCCCAGGCCGCCATGGGGTCTGACCAATACTCAAAGGGCGGCAACGCTTGCAGAACCAGGGTCTTTCCCGCGGCTTTGATGGTGTCCACGATCTCCGCCAGGTCGTTTTTGATCTGCTCTTCGGGGTAGCATTGGAGCAGGTCGTTTGTCCCGATGCACAGAACGATCACGTCGCTTTGCAACGCCCGTTCCAACCAATACCCGTGGGAGGCGATGTCGTGGGCTCTTGCGTAGCCGATGCCCAAATTGTAATGGGCGTAGTCCTTCCCGATCTTTTCCGCAAGCAAGGCGTTCCAATGGGTATAGGAATCCATGGGGGTGCCGATGCCCTGGGTGATGGAATCCCCCAGGTAGCAGATACGGCCTTTCACCTCCCGGCGGACCCCCACCATCAAGGGCAGGGGCATTTTCTTGGTGGGTTGCCGACCGTTTGCCGTTTTTTCCAGAATGGGAAGCAGGGTCTCCTCATGGTAAGGGAGCTTGGTTCCCGAGAAGGTCATTTCAACACAGAGATAGCGTTCTACCGTCAGCTCCACAGGCGGGGTGGAATAGACCTGCTCCGGGGTGATCTCCACGTTCTCCGCCAAGGTGACAAAGGGCAGATCCTCCTCGGTGACCCCGTGGCAAGGGGCAACTTTCAGGGAGTGGATCCTCCAAGGAAGACATTCCATATTGGCTTTTCCTGTCTTGCCGTCTCCGTAGGTGCTGTCCAACGTATTCCCGAACAGCAGGGAATAGGCAAAGCTTCCCCCAACGGTGACCCGATAGAACACACGGCAGGTGTGGACGTCTTTAGGCTCTGCCAAAAAGAAGAACTGGTTGGCGGAGGAAGCGGTGGTATTGGAAACGAAGTCTTCAAAATAGCTCATTGTTCTCTTTCGATCTTTTCAATAGAATCCTGCTTTAACATCTCCCGCAGCTCCTTCGTCCAGGGGGAGAAGGCGCAGTTTGCCTCCCCGTACACCAAATTTTCCGTGTATTCCAGGGGGATCCAGGTGGAAAGGGCGGCCTCGTTGTGGGAGATCACCGCCTCCAAGTTGTCCAAGGCCTTCCAAAGCTTGGCTTCCTCCGTCTCTCTGGCGTCCATTTCCGCAAACAGGGCGGCAAATTCTTCCTTTTGGGGAGCGGGAAGCCCTTCCAGAAGGATCTCGATGGCACGGGATTCCTCCGCTTCGTGATCCTTGGTTTTGTAGAAGGAGGGGACGTCCCCCGTCACCGCCTCCCCCAGGTCGTGGACGATGCACATTCTGATCACCTTGTTCATGTCCAGCCGGGGATATTCTTCGGCGCACAGCATGGCCATCAAGGCCAGCCGCCAGGAATGCTCCGCTACGGACTCCTTCCGCCCCGAGGTGGTATAGGAATGGCGGGTGTTGCACTTCAATTTTTCCGCAAGGGCTAAGAATTCAACAAACTTCCGCTGTTCCACGTCAGCCCTCCCAAACCTTGTCGATGGCTTCTCTTGCCACCTTCACCCATTCCCCAAAGCGCTCGGGCTGTTTCTTGCAGGTGTGGGTGTCCCGCAATACCAGCTCGATGATACCGCCCTTGGCCTTGGTGAGCCCTTCCTCCAGCTCGTGGCGGACGATCTCACTGTCGAAGGTCTCCGCCGCCAACGGCATGGGCTTGGGCTTCCAGGTCATGATATAGTTCTTCCCCAGAACGGGGGTGAATTTTGCGATGTCCGCCCAGGGGCATACCGCCACACGGCGGATGTTGTTGATCTTCAAAACCCCGTCCAGCTTGGCGGAAAGGTCGTCACAGCACCCGTAGCCGTTAAGGCCGAAGGGCTCTAAGATCTCCCGCACGTAGGGAAGCACAAATTCCTCGTGCATCTCCGGGGAGACCTGGGCGAACTCCTGATCCTCCGCCGCGCCCCAAAGGTCGCACAGCCGCACGCGGTTGGGGTCAAAGCCCTCCTTGGGCAGCTCGTTGTTGTACCCCACGCCCCCGGTGTAGTGGAACACGTGGTTGTTGTTCAGAGACAGCAGGTTCTGCTCCTCGTACTGCTTCAGCATACTCTTGACGCCGTCGGTGAAGAAGCGCATCACTTCGTGGATCATCTCCGGCTCGTCGTAAAGGTCGTACAGCAGGTTGTCCAGCCCCCGGTAATCGCAATACCAATGCATGAGATGGAAGCTGAAGTTGGTAACCCCCACCTGCTCCACCTGCAAAATATCCCCGATGGCGTCCCCGATGTACTCCATACGGAAGGCGGATTTTTCGGGAACGTGGGTGACTACCGGCATGGAAAGCTGTTTCCAGTCGGCGGGGTCTTCAATGATGGGGACGATCTTGTTGGCACCCCGCGCCGCGGTGCGTACCGTCTTGGGGGCCACGCCCCACATGGTGTTTTCCACGTACTTGGGCACGTGAACCACGGGAGTGATGGGTACGTCGTCCTTGATGTATTTGTGGCGGAACAACTGCTTCCGCAGGTCGTATTCCACACATTTGGCGATCCATTCCTCACACTCCATGGAGTCAAAGGGCAACAGCTCCGCCCAGGCCCCGTCGGGGTGGACGAACACGGGAGGCTTTTCCCCCTGCAAGGCGGTGTGCCGTGTCCAGAAGGCAACCTTTTCCTCGTAATTCCTGGGATCGGATGAAATCTCCTTCACCTGCAAGGCCAGGGAGCGTAAAATTTGTTGATCCTTGTTCATATAGGTGTCTCCAATCGGTATTTTTTGGTGTTGTAGGCTCCTAAAATGAAGCCGTCCTTTTCACGAACCACCAGATAGAAGCTGTCCCCGTCAAAATCCCCGTCGTGGGTGGAGATATAGCGGGAGGTGGCTTTGCCGCTCTTTTCAAAGTGGTACACCGTCACGATGCGGCGCTGTGCACGGCCGTAGCGGCGGATTCTGATCCATCGCTTGAAGGAGAAGAAGGGGAGACGCTCCCGTTGTTCCTCCTCCACCCGCTCCAGAGTATCCGTTACCAGGCGGTATTTTTTGCCCCAAGCACAGGAGATGGCGGTTGCCGTCTCTGTAAGCTGATGCACGCAGAAGCAGGCGGCAAAACAGCAGACCAGGATCATGGGCAGGGAAACGATCCAGGGGGAGATAGGGGCGTTTTCCACTCCGTGGAAGGCATAGATCTCAAGCGCCGTCAAAAACACCATGAGAAGCAGGGTTGCCAGCGCCCCCACGCCCCAAAGGATCTCCTTGGAGGCGGCGATCTTTTGATGCTCAAAGATCTTTTCCGGGGTGAGAAGTTCACGTTCGTCTTCTTTTTTGTGATAAGCGTTGTACATAGTATTCTCCCATTTTTGAAGTGATTTTATTGTAACATATCCTTTTCCGTTTTGCAATGGGGTGAAATAAAAAAAGAAGCGGGGGAAACCGCTTCTTGTGGTTATGAACGGCTGATCTTCTCCGCTTGTAAGATCTCCTCCAAGGCGGGCAAAGGCTTTTTGAGATCGCAGGGGACGATCCGATAGGTCTCAAACGCCGTCACGGCGCCCTCGGGAACCTCCTCCCCATCCACCAGAAGGTACACGAAATCGCACCCTTCTCCTCCCGGGAGGGAATTGCACTCCTCCAGATAAGCTTCCCATAAAGGGCGGGGTGTAGAGGCCTCTCCTTCCTCATCCTCTTGTTTGGACAGCCAGGCTTCCGTTTTTTCGTCGTATTCCGGCTCGTAGCCGAAGGTCACGGCGGCGTTGCCCAAGATCCAGTAGCCGTAACCCGTGAGGCTCACTTCCTTTGCCCGCAGGTAGGTCATGGGAAGGCCGTTTTTCTTGATGACGTCGTACAAGCGGACGTAATCGGTAAGTCCCCACAGCTTGCACTTCTCTCCCGTGTCCTTGTAATACAGGGAATGGCGGTAGCGGAAAAACGTGATGGGGAAGGCGAGAAGGTAACAGGCGAAAACCAACAGGAGCAAGGGCAAGAGCAAAATCAGCAGGATCACGTCCCGTACAGAGCGTAATGCGTTTTTCATAGGGGCTCCTTTCTTACGGGGTGGTTGTGTGTCCAGTATAGCAAAGAGAGGTGGCCTTGTCAAGAGGAACCTCATCCCAAGTCGGCGCATGGCTTTTGATCTATGCGTGGTATCGTTTCGCCGACATCAAAAACGGCAAAAGCCGTTTTTGGAACTGCAGATGGAAGTGTAGGGCGGGATCGCTTCCAACGATAAACCGTCATCCTGAGCACGCGCGGAACGTAGTAGAGGTGGCTACGCATTGTAGTCATCTCCGCGCACGTCGAAGTTTTGCGGAAGGAACGGAGTGGATGGAGCAAAACCGCCGATAGGCGGGATCTCATAAGA
>JAFXBC010000059.1 GCA_017516825.1 Clostridia bacterium
ATATCACAGATGATTGGATTTGTCAAGAGGTAAGGCCGCACAAGTGAAAAATAGCCTTTTATAGGGACAAACCGTTGCCTTAGGTTTCGGGCTGCCGTGGACGTCAGCCCCTACAAACCCGAATTTAGAAAGTCTAAAAAGCAACCGAAGCTCCCGCATAAGGGAATGGAAAAAAATGTTTTACGCCCTTCCCCTTACGTGAAAGTATAGCATGATTTTAACCAATGCATCATGCGTGCTTGTAGGGGGCGACGTCTCGCCGCTTCGGGCGGTATCGGCGCACCGCCGTGCGTCGAAATGTGCTGTTCACTCCTCCAGGATCTGCTCCGGGGACAGGCAGGATTCCAACAACTTTATAAGGTCGGGGTTACAGGTCACGAGCACGTCTTCGTTCTTCCAAAGGGATTTGAAATCGTCCTTGCGAGGAAAATAAACACTGCTGTATAAGACCAGGCACGTCTTTTCACGTAAAGTGACATCATCAAAATCCACTATGTATTTTCTTCGCACTGCTCTCAAACTCGAAAACCGTAAGGTCTGCAACAGCTTTCCATCGTAGTCGTAGACAGAAACGCCGTTTTCGTCCGCGACGGCATAATTGTTTCGTCTTTTCTGCGTGTGATACAGGCCATAGCACGAAAAGCTTAGAAGCAAGAGCAGCCCTCCGAAGAGCAAAAAACCAAGCTCTGCAAAAGCAAGCAAAGACACGATCACACCGATGACAAAAAATAACGCGAAGCCCCAAAAGCAAAACCGTACGTCGCGGTTGGATATACATTCGTACAGCAAGGACAACGGCTTTCCAAACTGCTCCCGCATAGGCTCTTTGTGATTAGGAGCTTTTTGATTTTCCGAAGATGCAACAACGCCGTTTTTCCCGAGGAACAGGGCGCATTGTTCCCGAATGGCTTTGATCGCCTTGGGGTTATGGATCACGATAGCATCCTCGCACTTCTGCAAAGCTCCGTAGGCAGGAAGAAGGCTGCTTTCGTTTATGCAATCATCAAATACTGCCTCGTTGCGATACAAGACCAGACATTCCAGGATCGTTGTTGCGATGGCACCGCGGCCTTTTCTCTCCGTATAGCATATCGTATCGATCTCCACCATTTTCCCGCGGCATTCCGCAAACTTAAAGGCACGGACAAAATTTCCGTTGCCGTCATACAAGGTGACCCCATCAGACTCTACGGAAACGGTGCATAGATAGCGCTTTTTGTATTGATATCCACCGTATAATCTGATCCCCACAAATAATAATGCAAATCCGCCGAACAAACAACAAGGAATGATAAAATCTTCTCCCCGCGCATCCGCAAAACGCCAAGCGCAAATCGGTATGGCCAAAATGATAAGAATCGCCATCCAAGCAAAGAAATCTGCCATGCGGTTCATTTTACGCCTGACCTCCAGAAAGCTCTCTCCTAACACTTCATATCTTGACATGGACATATTTTCACCTCCTGAGCTCAGTATACCACACAATCATACGATTGTCAATAGCAGCTTTCAGATTTCTTCGCAAAAACAGCCGCAACAATACGGCTGCGGGGATGACTTTCCGATCTGCGGAAGCATATTCTGAAAGAGAGGTGATTTCATGAGTATTTTTCCCGCAAAGCCCGCCGCGGTGGCCATCGTGCGGGGTGGTGCTTCCATGCCCAAGCTCCACGGCGAGGTGCGATTTTACCATGCAAGGCAGGGCGTTTTGGTGGTGGCCAAGGTTTCCAACCTGCCCAAGGGGAACACCGCGGGGTTCTTTGGGTTCCATATCCACGAAGGAGGGGATTGCGGCGGAGAGGGTTTTGGGAACACAGGCAGTCACTATTCCCCTACCCCCTCTCCACACCCCATGCACGCGGGAGATCTGCCCCCGCTGTTGAGTGTCAACGGGCAGGCGTACCTGGCGGTGCAGACGGACCGTTTCACCGTGGAGGAGATCGTCGGGCGCACGGTGGTGATCCACGACAGGGCGGACGATTTCACGTCACAGCCCGCGGGCAACGCAGGAAAGAAGATCGCCTGCGGAGTGATTCGGAAGGTGTAGTCATCCCTTCCGCTGTGCGATCATTTCCTTCAGCGCCGCCAGGGCCTCCCCCAAGCCGCCCACGGCGTTGATAAGACCCAGCTCCACCGCCTCGTTGCCGTCCACCACGGTGCCGATGTCGGTGGTCATCTCGTCGGTGCGGGTCATCAGCTCCTTCAGCTTGTCCGCCTTGGCGCGGGAGTTGCGGACGATGAAATCGATGATCCGATCCTGCATTTTGGCAAAGGTGGCGAAGGTCTGGGGCACCCCGATCACCAGCCCGTTCATCCGCACGGGGTGCAGAGTCATGGTGGCGCTGGGGACGATGAAGGATTTGTTGGCGGAAACCGCCAAGGGTACACCAATGGAGTGTCCCCCACCCAAAACAAGGGAGACGGTGGGCTTCTTCATCCCGGAGATCAGTTCTGCGATGGCAAGCCCAGCCTCCACGTCCCCGCCTACGGTGTTGAGGAGAAGCAACAGCCCCTCGATCTCGTCGCTTTCCTCCACCGCCACCAGGGTGGGGATGCATTGCTCGTATTTGGTGGACTTGGTGTCCGGGGAGGCGGCGTAGTGTCCCTCCACCTGCCCCGCGATGATCAGAGCGTGGATGCTCCCCCGCTTGCCGTGGGTGGTGATGCTCCCGGAGCGTTCAATGTCCTCGGCCTTGGCCTCCGGCTGGGTGTTTACGTCGGCCTCGTCGGGACGGTTTTGTTCGGTCATAAGCGTTCCTCCTGCGAAAGATGTTTTGATAGGAGTATTGCCCCAAATCCTCCCGCAGAGACAAAAAGAAAAAACTTTTTGGAAAACCCTTGCGTATTTCTCTTTTCCGTGGTATAATAACGAAAATTGATAAGCAGAGATATTGAGGCGGTCATAGAGACGCAGTTCGAATGCGGCTCGGATCTGCGCTTGGAAGATCGCTGATGCTATGTTTTTTCTTCGTTTATCTCGCGCGCAAGCGCTTGCGCTTGGGCTATGTTTACGTTTTTCTTGAATTTTGGATGACAGCATTTCAACTTCGGCCTTGCAAAAGCCGTGCAAAATTCAAACTTAACTGAATACGGAGAGATATCGAAGTGGGGACGTTTGCGACCGCCGCCGGTGGCGGATGAAGGGAGCAAAAAGGAGTGGCCGCGGTCGAAATTTTGCGAAGCGAACAGCGAGCAGAAAATTTCGGGCACCGCAACAGGACATAACGGGGCGCCCCGTTCGATGAAAAATTGAATAGTCGTTATGCTCCAAAACGGGGTTTAACATAGATGGAGAGATATCGAAGTGGTCATAACGGGGCTGACTCGAATGGTAGCCGACTTCGTCACTCACAAGAACGCAAAAGCTCTTGTTTTCTCGCAATATCTCTCACATGCTTCTTTTTTCTTGAATTTTGGATGAATGCATTTTAACTTCGGTCTTGCAAAAGCCGTGCAA
>JAFXBC010000060.1 GCA_017516825.1 Clostridia bacterium
GATATGTACGTATGATGAAATCACGGAGGAAGATGCTATTGCGTGGTTGGGAAAAATGGCACCTGTTATCGAAAACGAGGTTTTGCCGTTTTTCAAAACTATTTCTTCGCCGGAGCTGTTGTTGCAATATTGCGACTTGCCCGCATACGAGCGCAGCAGATATCTACCATACGGCGGTCAAGATTTGTTTCGTTTGCAAGGATATACTTCGCTATACCTGGGAAAAAAAGAAATTGCCCCAAAAGCTATTGAAAACTATCGGGAAAGCACGTTGAGCCTCAAAAATTATTCTCCGTCTTATATCGAAAGACATGTAACAGAATCCTACGAGATGGAGAAAATGCTTTTGTTGCCCGATGACGAACGGGCGCGGCGGTTGCAAGAGATCTGCGCCCAAACGCTGTACAACTGCTTCACGCCGAAAAAGAGGAATACGGAGAAGTAAGGAACATCGGGCGCACTGCTCTATCGACATGCTTGGTATCGGTTCCGCCCTATACAAAACGCCGCCGAAGCGTCGTTTTGGAACCTTGGGTGTTAAGCAAGCAGACTCTTATGAGATCCCGCCTGCGGCGGTTTCTGATGCTCGGTGCTTCGCACCTCGACTACAGAAACTTCGACTCGCGCTTCGCGCTCCCTCAGGATGACCAAGTCGGCACAATGCTTTTAGTTTAAGCGTAGTTTTGCTATGCCGACGTCAAAAACAGCTAAAGCTGTTTTTGTTGGGTTTTGTTCGATCCCGCGCGGCCAACCCGCAGGGTTGGTATGCTCAGAGATGACGTGTAGCCGTTGCAGTTCCACCCTCGCCGTTTTTTGCGAGAGGAACCTCATCCGTGCGCTTGTGCCTTCCCCCTTCCCCGGGAGGGGGAGGGCAGACTCTCTTCGGGAGCAGGCAAGGAAGACTTTGCGAAAGCTGACTGATAATAAACGAGAAAGGAGCCCAATCGGCTCCTTTTTTACATTCTTACCGAGACTTCTCCGCTGGGGAGGGTCATGATCCTGCCGTCTGCTTCTACCACCAATTCCCCACGGGCATTGACGTCCAGGGCTTTTGCGGGGAAGCGCTCGTTCCCCCGGGTGACGGTGACGTCCTTCCCGAGGACGAAGCATTTTTTGCGGTAGGTCTCCATGAAAGCGCCTATTTCAAGGGCTTTTTCCATGGATTCAAACTTAGTCAGAAGGGCTTGCAGAACCGTATCCCGGGAAAGGCTTACCCCGGTCTCCCGCTCCACGTCGGAGGCGATGGAAGCAAGCTCCTCCGGGAAGGCGGTCTTCCCAAGATTGATGCCGATGCCGATGACGGCGTAGGCGAAGCGCCCTGTCTCGTAGTCCACGGATCCCTCCGTGAGGATGCCGCAGATCTTCCTGCCGTTCATGTAGACGTCGTTGACCCATTTGATGGCGGTCTCCTTCCCCGTCAGCTCCTCCAGCACCTCTGCCACGGCAACGGCGGCAAAGGTGGTGAGCAAGGCGCCGTCCTCCCCCTTCACGGTGGGAGAGATCAGCAAAGAGAAATACAACCCGCTTCCCTCGGGAGAGAAAAACTGCCTGCCCATGCGGCCTCTGCCACCGGTCTGGCGGTCGGCCACCACGCAGAGATTCCGTTTGCCCTCCAACGCTAACGCCTTAGCGCGGTTGTTGGTGGAATCGATCTCGGTGTGTTTTTCCAAAAGAAACATAGGCAAACCTCCCGTTTTTTCTTCATTATACCCCCATCCGATTTGGATGTCAATGTTTTTTTGCATAGACTGCCCCTCCTTTGCATACAGATGAGGTGAAAGGAATGGGATGAAGGCTTGAAAAGAAACATCGGTAAAAAGAAAGCCCCTGCCACCGGAAGCACCGCTTCCCTTTTGAAGGCGGGCGGGACAGGCTTTTTGGTTGGCATGGGGATCTTGTTCGCCCTGGCGGTGGGCGGGGCGTTTTTGGCGCTGAAAAGCACCTCCCCCGGAGAGATGGCCGTCCCTGCGGCGGCGGTAGCGTTGTTCGGGGGAGGCTATATAGGTGCCTTGCTGGCAGGGAAGAAGACTTCGAAGGCGGGGATGAACCCCTACTTGGGGGGACTTGCTTGCGGCGGGATGCTGTTGCTGTTCGGAGCGGTGACGTCCCTGTTCTTCCCAACCCCCGAAGGACAAATAGGATGGAGTGGGTGGCTCCCCTTGGGGATCCTTCTGCTTTCCACCCTGTTGGGCAGCCTCACCGCCGCCGTCCACCGCCCGGGGAACAAGCGAAAGCTGAAAAAGCTCACCAAACGCCGGTGAGGGTTAATCTGCGATTGGTTTTTCCGTAACCAAGCATTGATTGACAGGATAAAGGACTTGTTGTATAATAAGCCCGGACAGACAAAAAAAGGAGACGTATATGAATATTCAACTGGGGAAGGCCGTTCGTGAGCTGAGAATGCAATCCGGCGTTACGCAAGAGGATCTGGCAAACCACCTTGGAGTTTCCATGCAGGCCATCAGCCGTTGGGAAAACGGCGTTTGCTACCCCGATCTGGAATTCGTTCCCGCACTGGCGGCCTATTTCGGCGTTTCTACGGATCATTTGTTCTGCGTGGATCTTACCGCCTCCAAAGAAGCGGAAGAGCAAGCCGTAGCGCAATGGAAGCTGGCGTTCAAAAACGGCAGGATCGAAGAGGCGTTGGAGATTGCGGAAAAGGCTTTGAGAGCCATGCCGACCAACTACCGTTTGATGCTTTGCAAGGCACAGTCCTTGGTTTTATTGGCGGGAATCGCGGAAGAGGATTGGCTGGATGAACAGGCAATGCGGCGCTATCTTTCCCGCGCTGAGGATCTGCTCTGTTTGATCATCACCAAATGTCCCGAAAGGAATCTTCAGCTTGAGGCGCTTACTTGGATGAGCGGGCTGTGTGCAATCAAAGGAGACAAAACCGGACTTTTGAAGCTGGTTTCAGAGTTCCCCGGCGTGATGCACTCCAAAAGATCCTTGCTTTACAGATTCTGCGATTTCGACGAAGCCGCTCCCGGGCAATACTGTCGGGAATACCTTTACGAGCTGTTTTTTGAATTTTTCTATTGCGCCTACCAACTGGCAAAATCTCCCTCCACCTCCGAAGATGAGAGAAAGGACTTGTTACAGAAATCCCTGGAGCTTCTTCACATCGTGGTGGGGAAAGAGGAGTTCGGCGAGTTTGAGTATTTGCTGGATTCGATCTATCAAACGCTGTACGAGCTGACCGGGGACGAACGGTACGCCGCCGAGGTCGGGCTCCATCAGCAGAAGTACGACGCATTGCCCGCGGAATATACTTATCGTTCCGTGTTTTTGAACGGGGTGGTATTTCGCCCGGCGGAAGCGGTTCACGGAATTGAATGGGACGGTACCGAAAAAGGTTGACAAGAGAAGCCTTCCGTGATACAATGATGGCAAGAAAAGCAACGGAAGGAAAACGGATATGTCCGAAACGAAAAAACCGTGGATCGCTTGTCTGAAAAGCGTCGTATATTCGTCCCTGGCTTCCCTTGGCGTTTTTATGCTGTTTGCCTGGGTGATCGGCGCCATATTCAACGAGATCGAGCCCCAATGGCTTCAGGAAATGACCCTCCACGTGGTGATGATGGTGATGTACGCCGTCTTTTTCTACCTGTACCGCTTCAAAAAGCGCTTGGTCACCTACACGGAACAGACGGATCGATTTGCCCTCAAGCCGGAACTGCTTGCCTACGTCCGTACCGAGGGAAAGATCATGTTCATCCTCTACGGCATTGCCGCGGCGGTCACCGAGATCTCCCGTTGGATAATTCCCGGTGATGCCCGCAACCCCGTGTTGTTGGTGTCCCACTTTTTCATGGGGCCTTGGATGGCGCTGAACGTTCCCGTTTTGAGAGCCGTCGTTGCTTTTGTATATTCTTCCGCACTGGTCTGCCTGTTGGCAGTTCTGCGAAGCCGCAGGATCCATCAAGAAAAGCTTTGGGTCAAGCAAGATAAAATCGACCGCCGAGAGTGATCCCGGCGGTATTTTTGTGTTACGTATACTTTTCCCGAAACTCTTCCAGCGTTTTGCGAATGGTAAGATCCACGCGGGAGGTGCAAAAACGCAAAATATGGGACGGCACTTCTCCGTAGAACGCCTCGGCAATTCCGCCGGCAATGCAGGCCTGGGTGTCTGCGTCTCCGCCCAAAGAAACGGCGTTGCGGACGGCGCTTTCGTAATCGTGGGATTCCAAAAAGGCTTGAATGGCGGGCGGCACGCTATAAGAGGTGCGGCTGTCAAACACGTGGGACTCCCGCAGTTCTCCGAGGGATTCCTTCAAGGGGTAAAAATGCTTGCGGACGTAGTCTCGGATCTCTTCCCTGCTTGCCTTATGCCGTGCCAGATAGACGCAGGCGGCGACGGCTTGCGCGCCCTTGACCGCCTCTCTGTGACGGTGTGTGGACAGACAGCTCGCCTTTGCCTGCAGGAGGGTCTGCTCCAGGGTATCGTAGGCGTAGCCGATGGGGATCACCCGCATGGCTCCGCCGTTGCCGTAGCTCCGAACGGTTTTCCCGCCGCCGTTTTTCGCCCAGTCGGCGAACATATTCCCAAACCCCGCGTGGGGAAAAAAGGAATAGAACCTGCGGTATTGAGCGGCGTACTGCCGTGCCCGCTCCCCCAAAGAAAACCGCCCCACGGGACGGGGATCCTCCAGAATGGCGCGGCAAACAGCGGCGATCAACACGCTGTCGTCGGTAAAGGTACTTTCCCGCACAAGGGGAAAGTCATATTCCTTGGTACAATGAACCTCGTAATACGAGCCAATCACGTCACCGCAAACTGCGCCCCACATACGGAAACCTCCTTGCATCCTTTTTCATAGTATACCACGGGAGAGGACGTTTGTCAACAAAAGCACACCGCCGAGAGTGATCCCGGCGGTATTTTTGTGTTCACTTATCTCTCCATTTCCGTAAAACAGACTTAGATTCCCTCTTGCTTTTTCCGCCCAAGTGTGGTATGATTGGGAATCATCTTCCGAGGGAGGCGCCCTATGGCAAACTACGGATTGAAAAAAGGAACGGTACGGCTTAGTCCTCACGATGAGGCTTGGGAAGTGGAAGCTTCCCGGATGATCGCCCGCCTGCGGGAGGTCTTCGGCAACTTTGCCGTGGACGTTCAGCATATCGGAAGCACCGCCATCTGCTCCATTTCCGCAAAGCCCATCATTGATATCGCAGTGGGCGTTGTCTCCTTCGAAGGGTTGGAGAGTTTCGCACAGCCGCTGCAGGCGCTGGGTGTCTACCGCTCTGCGGGGCAGCCCTTCCCGGGGATCGTGCTGTTTTCCCGGGATGATGAGACGGGGACAAGGCTGAACAATATCCAGGTGGTGATTCACGGGTCGCCCCAATGGAATCAACACATCCGTTTCCGGGATCATCTCAACGCCCACCCGGAAAAAGCTGCAGAATACGACGCCATCAAGCAAAAAGCCGCTTGGGAGTTCCCTACGGACGTTTTGGCATATACCAACCGCAAAAACGCCTTTATTGAAGAATGTCTCAAAGCGTCAAGAAACGAATAACAAAAGCACGCCGCCGAGAGTGATCCCGGCGGTGTTTTACGTTTACTTATTGGTTTTGTAGACGTTGTATTCGTCCCAGATCTGTTCCATTTCCGTCAGACGGGCAACGCTTTCCTCCGGGCGCTTTGCGGTAACGGCCGCGATGATGGCGTTGAGCACGGCCATGGGAGCCACTAAGGAATCCACGAAGCAATCGTTCTCGTTGTGAGCCAACACGGCGGTATCCGCAAGGGAGGCCAGGGGACTGTGGGAGCTGTCGGTGACGCCCACCACGTAGGCGCCCTTCTTCTTGGAAAAGTCCAGCGCGTCCAGGGTACGGCGGGAATAACGGGGGAAGGAGATGCCGATGACCACGTCCTCCGCATTTACGGAGAGCATACGGTCAAAAACCTCGCCGCCCGCCACCGTCTGCACCAGACGGACGTCGTCAAAGAGCTGAGTGAGGTAGAACTCCAAGAACATGGCCAAAGCGGTGGCGCTTCTGGCGCCGATGATGTAGATACGCCGTGCGGCGATGAGCTTTTCGGCAACCAGATCGAAGATGTGTACGTCCGTTTCTGCCAAGGTCTTCTTGATGTTCTCCATATCCGCACGCATACTGCGGGAGAAGGCGTCTCCCCCTGCGGTGGCGCAGGAAAGCTCCATACGCTGGAGGGAGGTGAGGGTGCCGCGGATGGATTCCTTCAACGCCGCTTGCAGCTCGGGGTAGCCCCGATAGCCCAGGTCAGCCGCATAACGCACCACGGTGGATTCCGAGGTGCCCACGGTCACGGCCAGCTTGGCGGCGGTCATGCCTGCGGCGGTAGCGTAGTTTTCCAAAAGGTATTTACCGATCTTCTTTTGCGCCTTTGAGCCGGAGGCAAGCCCGGCTTCGATCAACTGCAAAGCATCGTTCATGATTCTTCCACCCGTCCTGTGTTTTTTAGTATGCGATACGTTCTTCGACGACCTTCTTCAGATCTGCAATGGGAACGCGGATCTGCTCCATGGTATCACGGTCACGAACGGTCACGCAGTGGTCGTTTTCACTGTCGAAGTCGTAGGTGATACAAATGGGAGTACCGATCTCGTCCTCGCGGCGGTAACGCTTGCCGATGGAGCCTGCTTCGTCATAATCCACCATGAAATACTTGCACAGATCTGCGTAGATCTCCTGTGCGGGGCCTGCCAGCTTCTTGGAAAGGGGCAGAACTGCCGCCTTGAAGGGCGCCAATGCGGGGTGGAGACGGAGCACGGTACGTACGTCGGGCTTCTCGGGAGTGCCGATATCCTCTTCGTCGTAAGCGTCGATGAGGAAGGCCAGAGCCACACGGTCACAGCCCAGAGAGGGCTCTACCACGTAGGGGATATAATGCTCGTTGGTTTCGGGATCGAAATAGGTCATATCCTGGCCGGACACGTTCTGGTGCTGGGTCAGGTCGTAGGAGGTACGGGAAGCAACGCCCCACAGCTCGCCCCAGCCGAAGGGGAACATGAACTCGAAGTCGGTGGTAGCGTTGGAGTAGAATGCCAATTCCGCGGGGTCGTGGTCACGGGTACGGAGGTTTTCGTCCTTCATGCCCAGATCCAACAGCCACTGATGACAGAAGGACTTCCAATAGTTGAACCACTCCAGCTCGGTACCGGGCTTGCAGAAGAACTCCAGCTCCATCTGCTCGAACTCACGGGTACGGAAGGTGAAGTTACCGGGGGTGATCTCGTTACGGAAGGATTTACCGATCTGCGCCACGCCGAAGGGAACCTTCTTACGGGTGGTGCGCTGGATGTTCTTGAAGTTGACGAAGATGCCCTGGGCGGTCTCGGGACGGAGGTACACGGTAGCCGCGTTGTCCTCGGTAACGCCCTGGAAGGTCTTGAACATCAGATTGAACTTACGGATATCGGTGAAGTCGTGCTTGCCGCATCCGGGGCAGGTCACGTTCTTCTCGCGGATATAAGCCACCATGTCCTCGTTGGTCATGGATTCCACCACCACGTCGGTGATATTGTTGGCCGCGTTGTAATCCTCGATGAGCTTGTCTGCGCGGTGGCGCATCTTACAAGCCTTACAGTCGATCAGCGGGTCGTTGAAGGTGGTGACGTGGCCGGATGCCACCCACACCTGGGGGTTCATCAGAATGGCAGAGTCCTGGCCTACGTTATAGGGGCATTCCTGGACGAATTTCTTCTTCCATGCCGCTTTGACGTTGTTCTTGAACTCCACACCCAAGGGGCCGTAGTCCCAGGTGTTTGCCAGACCGCCGTAGATCTCGCTGCCGCTGAAGACGAAGCCTCTGCCCTTGCAGAAGGCAACGATCTTTTCCATTGTTTTGTCTTGGTTTCTCATGCTTGCATTTCCGTTCGCACGACGGGCTGCCGTGCGCCTTTCTATGTTTTTTGTTTTGCTTTTGATATACGTTTCAAGGGGCGTTGCCCCTTAAGATCCCCATTCAAGGATCTTTTTGAAAAAATCTCCTTGAAAATCCTCAAAAACTTTTATTCCCGAAAACGGCAGTTTTCGGCATTTGGTTTTTCGAGATTCTTAAGAACCTTTTTTTGAAAAAGGTTCTTAAGCGGGGTTCCCGAAGGGGCGGAGCCCCTTGGGTTTATTTGCTCATTTTATTCATCTCGCGCTGTGCCATCACAAGGCGGTAGTATCTGCCTTCTTTTGCCATCAGCTCCTCGTGGGTACCCAGCTCCTCCAGCTCACCCTTTTCAAACACCGCAAGCTTGGTAGCGTTACGCAGGGTGGAAAGTCTGTGGGCGATGGCCACGGTGGTACGTCCCTTGGACAGGGCCTGCAAAGCGTCCTGGATCTGCCGTTCCGTCTCCGTATCCAGAGAAGCGGTGGCCTCGTCAAGGATCAACAGCTTGGGGTTTCGGAGAATGGCGCGGGCGATGGCGATCCGCTGCTTTTCACCGCCGGACAGGGTGTTACCCCTTGCCCCCACGTAGGTATTGTAGCCGTCGGGCAGCTTCATAATGAAGGTGTGCGCTCCTGCCAGCTTGGCGGCGCGAAGCACCTCGTCGCGGGTGGCACCGGGCTTGGCGTAGGCAAGGTTGCTGTACACCGTTCCGTTGAACAGGTAGGTCTCCTGAAGCACCACGCCGATCTGAGAACGGAAGGCGGCGGAATCGTAGGAGCGGATATCCTTGCCGTCGATGAGCAATTCACCCTCGTTGATGTCGTACATCCGCATGATCAGGTTGATGGCGGTGGTCTTACCCACGCCGCTTCTGCCCACCAGACCGATAAAGTCTCCGGGCTTGATCTCCAGATTCAGATGTTTCAGAATATAATCCGGCGGGTTGTAGCCGAAGGAGGCGTCCTTGAACTCCACCTCGCCCTTCAGCTCGGACACCAGAGCGCCGTCGGTCATGTCCTCCTTCTCGTCCAGCACCTCCGCCACCTTGGTCATGGAGATGAAGGTGTTGGAGAACATACGGGGAACGCGGGCAAACCAGCGGATGGGCTCGTACAGAGTGGCCACGTAGGCCAAAAACTCCGAAAGGTCACCCAGCGTGGCATTCCCTGCAATCACTTCCCCGCCCACGATGAACAGCACCAGGAATTCTCCGAACCCCAAAAGGAAGCCGGAGAAGGGCACCGTGGTGTTCCAGGTCAGCTCGTTCTTTTTGGAGGTGTCCGCCAAGCGGTGAGCCATTTTGGAAAAGCGGTCGTGTTCTCTTTTTTCCGTGCCGAAGACTTTCACCTCGCGGATGCCGGAGAAGACGTCGTGCAACAGGTTGTTTGCATCGCTGGACAACTGCCATTGGCGGTGGTAGGATCTGCGGATGATCTTGTTCACCGTCATGAACAACAGCACCAAAAGGGGTGCGGGGGCGATCACCGCCAGGGTGAGCCACCAATTGCGGGAAAACAGGATCACCGCCACGGCGATGAGGGTGACGGACTGCTGTAACAGCCCGGGCACCAAATTCACCAGGAACATCCGAAGCTGTTCCGTGTCGTTGGAAAGACGGGTGATCAACTCCCCTGCGGAGCGTTTGGAAAGTCCTGCCAGGGAAAGGGATTGGATCTTTTCGTACAAAACCGCACGGATCTTCACCAGGATCCGCGCAGAGGCCTTGGCCACCAGCATACGGCGGAAACAGCCGAAGGCCGCCAGGCTCAGCCCGCAAAGAGCCATCAAAAGCACCACGGTCACCAGGCCGCTTTTGCTCCCCGGCTCTACCCCGGGCGGCGGTGCCAGATAGGTATCGATCATGTGCCCCTGGATCTGGGGCAGGATCACGCCGATAACGGAGGTCAAAAGCAGGAACACGCCCCCTGCCAACAGCAAAAGCACGTTCCCCTTTGCATACCCAAGGAATCTGCCCAACAGCTTCTTCTTATCCGCACAATGGACGCAGCTTTCCGCGCCCCGGGGGAAGGGTCTTTGGCACTTGGGACATTTGGTATTTTTGGGCGGCTTCCCGGGCTTGCCCTTACGGCAGGATTCCAGTTGGCCCACGGCGGCCTCAAAGGCGGTGCAAAGACTCATGTTACCGCGGCAAAGCTCCAGGTCTTCCCCGTTCTGCTTCGCCTCGATGGCAACGGTCCCTACGCCGCGGTTCAGCTTGATCTCCTCAAAGGAGGCAAGCTCGTGCTTGGTGACGGTATCTCCCTGCACCAGGACCAGGGTCTTCCCGTCACAGGCGCAGGCGCCGAAAACGGATCGGCCGTTGAAATCCAGGTTAAAATCGAAGGCTACGGCAGGGCGGCTCTCGTCACGGGGAGGAAAGCCCTCTCCCGGAGGAGGGATATGCCCTTTCCGAGGCTTTTTCCCCTTGGGAGGCTCCTGCCACCGCAGACCCAGCTCCTCCGCCGCGCGCTTACGGGCGGCGATCAGCCGGGGAGGATCCTTCTGCTTATTCTTTTTTCCGCGGGGAGGCATTCTTCTCGGTTCCATGAATTACAAATACAGCTCGATCTTATGGTAGCTCTTGGCGTCCAGCTTCAGGACGTCCTTAATGATAAAGCGGTTTCCGTCCACGTCGGTAAGCACCACGCCGTTTTCGGAATTTTTGAACATATTGCGGTAGGTATCCTGCATGGTGAAGGACTTCTTGCCGTGGTCCGTTTCCACTTCCCAATAGGAAAAGCCCAGCTTGTCCTTCAAGGACAGGATCTTGGAGATCTCCGGAGCCAGGTACTTCCGCTCCAGCTCGTTTTGAAGCAATTCCCTTGCCTCTCCTTCAAAATCGGAAAGACTGCGGATGATGCCGTATTCCTTCCCGTCCATGTCCAGAACGGAAATAAATTCGTCGGGAGCATCGAAGGGGAAGGCGCGGTGGAACTGCACCCTGCCGAACTCCTGCCATTCGGGAGGCAACTTCTCCTCCGTCAGGTCGTCCGTCACGGGCGGCAAAAACGCCCGCATGGCGGGAAAACCGTTCTTCGTACGGGAGAAGACGGCGTTTTCGGGGGTAAGGTAGGTGATATCGGCAAGATCCAGAAAGCTCTCTTGTTTCACGTCTCCCATTTTTCGGTTCTCCTTTTTTTTCCTTCTTCTGTTGACAAGCAAAAAAATATTTGCTATAATACAAATTAACTTAAAGTACATTATACTATCTTTTTTCGGTTTTTGCAATAGCTGATGCCGAAAATTTCAAAAAAGATATCCGGAAAGGATTACGAAACGATATGGCAGAGAAGAAGCTTGTGGAATCCATCACCTCCATGGACGTGGATTTCGCACAATGGTACACCGACGTGGTACGCAAGGCGGAGCTTGCGGATTATTCCGGGGTGAAGGGATGCATGATCATCCGTCCCTACGGCTACGCCATTTGGGAAAATATTCAAAAAGATCTTGACGAACGGTTTAAGGCGCTGGGTCACGAAAACGTCTATATGCCCATGTTCATTCCCGAAAGCCTGTTGCAGAAGGAAAAGGATCACGTGGAGGGCTTTGCTCCCGAGTGCGCCTGGGTCACCGTGGGCGGTGAGAACAAGCTGGCGGAGCGTCTTTGCGTACGCCCCACCTCCGAGACTCTGTTCTGCGAGCATTTCAAGAATATCATCCAGTCATACAGAGACCTGCCCAAGCTGTACAACCAGTGGGTCAACGTGGTTCGTTGGGAGAAGACCACCCGTCCCTTCCTGCGTACCTCCGAGTTCCTGTGGCAGGAGGGTCACACCATGCACGCCACCGAGGAAGAGGCACGCAAGGAGACCCTGCAGATGTTAAAGGTCTACGAGGACTTCTACCGCGATACCCTGGCCATCCCCGCCGTCACCGGCAGAAAGACGGAGAAGGAAAAGTTTGCCGGCGCCATGGAGACCTACACCATTGAGCCCATGATGCACAACGGCGTGGCTTTGCAGGGCGGCACCACCCATTACTTCGGAGACGGCTTTGCCAAGGCATTCGATATCACCTTCACCGACAGAGACAACACCGTGAAGTACCCCCATCAGACCTCCTGGGGCGTTTCCACCCGTATGATCGGCGCCATCATCATGACCCACGGCGACGACAACGGCTTGATCCTGCCTCCCAAGGTGGCTCCCATTCAGGTGGTCATCATCCCCGTGCAGATGCACAAGGAAGGTGTTCTGGAAAAGGCACAGCAGGTTGCGGACACTCTCCGTGCCGCAGGCATCCGCGTGAAGCTGGACAGCACCGACAATTCCCCCGGCTGGAAGTTCGCCGAGTACGAGATGAAGGGCGTTCCCGTTCGCTTGGAGATCGGTCCCCGCGACATTGAGAACAACTCCTGCGTCCTGGTCTCCCGCGTGAGCAGAAACAAGAATTTCGTATCCTTGGACGGCCTGGAAGCTACCGTAAAGGAGATGCTTACCACCGTTCACAACGAGCTGGTTGACCGCGTCAAGAAGAACGTGGAGGCCAAGACCCACGTCGCCACC
The DNA here is from genome assembly GCA_017516825.1 of Clostridia bacterium. Lineage (GTDB taxonomy): Bacteria > Bacillota > Clostridia > Oscillospirales > CAG-382 > Coliplasma. The sequence continues at coordinate 12,376 of JAFXBC010000060.1, forward strand.
ACCTGGGAGGAGTTTGCGGACCACGCAGAAAACCATCCCGGCTTTATCAAGGCCATGTGGTGCGGTGAGACGGAGTGCGAGGAGAAGGTCAAGGAGCTCACCGGCGGCGTGAAGTCCCGTTGCATTCCTTTCGATGAGGAAAACCTTGCGCCCACCTGCGTTTGCTGCGGCAAGCCCGCCAAGCATATGCTGGTTTGGGGCAGACAATATTAAGAATTACGAAGGGGGATTTCTTTCCACGAAAAAGAAATCCCCCTTTAACCCCAAAGAAACCGTATAAAACGCCACGATGCGACCATCGTGGCGTTGTGTTTTAGTATAAGTATTTTCCCAAATCCACTCTATCTCCGATTACTTCGATTCCTTCCGCTTCAAGTCTCTGTTTCTGCCCGTCGATTCCGCCAAGCGTATAATGCCGAGCAAGCTTTCCGTCGCTGTTGAGTACTTTGTAACAAGGATACCGCTCATCGGTGATTTCATGTAGGATATTGCCCACCGTTTGCGCTAAATGTCTATCGCCCAACTGCTCTGCTATACGGCCATAGGTAACAACCCGACCGAAAGGAATTGCTAAAAGGAACTCTTTCACAGCCTGCCTTAAATTGTCCGTATTTTGCTCTGGAAGCAAAAGATTCTCATGATGCTTCTCAATCCAGCTTAACAAAAAGGGACGGTCATTGTTGGCAGGAACTTCGAACCATTGCGAGCACAGGTAATATGTCCGCTCTCGGATAATCAACGGTTTTGCGTAGTATCTCGCTCTTTCAAATGGCTCGTCTGCCGATACCAGCAATGGGTATTGGATATCAAAAAACTGTTTACTGTACGAAGCTGTTTGCAAAAGAGTTATCTCTTCATCGGATAGATTGCCGCTTTCTAAAATACTCCTTAGAACGGTATTGGCCAGCTTTCCGATTTTCAGTTCTTGGAACGACGATGACTCCGCTCGTGAACATTCACGTCGAACAGAGCGGTCGCAATTCTTTTCTTCTCGGTTTTCCGAAAACATCGAAAACATTTGATAAGCGCGCATAAACAATTCACTGGTATCTGCAACTTTTTCGCTGACCAATAAAATAGGTTGCAAAACCAATTGGTCAAAATCCTCATTACCAATCATTCTAAAGCGAAACGAAAAACCCGCTTGAGCAAAATAGCGATTGATATACAGAACGCATGGTTCCAAATCACTTAAAATTGCAGGGTTGATTTTCGGAGAGGCGAAAACGATCTCGGCACTTTTGGAGTCAAAAAAGCCATAAATACAAAAAGCGGTGCGCACACATTTTTTGATAATTCGTGCAACAGTTTCTTCCCGCGATCCATAGCATACACCGGATTCATGAAACGCAACATCCACCGCATAGTAAGACACTTGCCCGTCTTGGATGTTACTGCCAAGAGCATCGCACTCGCCTTGTCGAATCACCTGCTCCAAAGAAGAGTTATTCTTAAACACCCGATATCCCAATTTTTCTTGCAGATCTTGATCGATGTTGCGATATAGCCCTTCCAATTCTTCTTGATGCTGCAATTCCCATTGCGGAGATGCTTTCCAATTGGTCTGCACAATTTGGCAGTCTTTGACATGTCTGAGCCAAGAATAAAAAAGCGACTCTCCCATTTCAATCTTCATAGCGAATTCCTTCTTTTGCCGTTTTCAATAGTATAACCTATTTGCCATCGATAGTCAAGTTCTGCTTTCAAAATCTATTCGAAAGCCCCCGAAGGATCATCCAAAGCTCTGCAAGGAGGGCTTCAGCATATCTTGACATGTTACCCAAGTTCATGTTATACTTAACAAAGAAAGGACGTGAAGCCATGCTTGCTTACTATTTCCTGACTCTGCTTTTCTTGGCGCTTTTTGCAATCGTATACGCCCTGTTCCGAGGGGGAGTACAGACTTGGCTACGGCTGAAAAAGGGATTCAGCACGACCCATATCCGCAAACTGAAAAAGAGTGTGAAAAACTTTTGGTGGTATCAAGCCCTGCACGCCGAGACGGGTATGGGACTGCTGTATCCGCTGAACAAGGGCTTCACCCTGGTTTACACGTTGGCTTTAGGCCTCTCACTGATTTTAGGATGGTGGAAGCCTGTGTCCGTGGTGCTTTGCGGCTTGATGTTCCTGCTGGGGATTTTCTCAGCGATCATGATCGGCTTTGCCTTGATCTGGAGCAATATAGAAGAACACGGGAGGCCTATTGTGTTCCTCGCGCGGCGAAAAAACCAAGGCTTGGATTCCGTAATCATCGACCTAACGGCCGTTCTTTTCTGCTTACTGGTGGGATACGCCCATATTCTGCTGACGGCAGATCTGTGGGGGACGGATCTGCGGTTTTGGTGAGATCCAACCAATGGTTTCATTTGAAACAACCAATTGATGCTTGAAACAAAAGAACTCCTGTGATATCATAGGATCACACCGGTGATGACAACTATGACAGTAAGGAGTTTTTTATATGCAATTGAATTTGGGAACACATATCAGAGCCCTTCGCCGCGGGCAAGGGCGCACTCAGGAGGCTTTGGCGGAAGCGTTGGGAGTCACCTCCCAAGCGGTTTCCCGCTGGGAATCCGGAGGAAGCTACCCCGACATGGAGCTGGTGCCCGCCATCGCCAACTATTTCGGCGTGACCATAGACCGGCTTTTCGGTTATCACGGGGACAGGGAGCAGAAGGTGGCTTCCCTGCTGGCGGAGGTAGACACCCTTTACCCCGAAAACGCCTACGAGGACGTGAATTTTGACCGCTGTATCGCGCTTCTGCGAAAGGGGCTGGCGGAATTCCCGGGGAACGAGAAGCTGACCCACCGCTTGGCGGTGATCCTCACGGATATCGGATGGAGGCGGCACCGCCAATGGCTCTACTACGGGGAGGACGGCCACATCCAAAACTGCTTTGACCACCACAGGGAAAACGAATACTGGAACGAAGCCGCCAAGCTGTTTGAAAAGCTGTTGGAGGATTCTGCCGACTCCGCCTTGAAGAACGACTGCATCTACCATCTGGTGATGCTCTACCGCAACGTGGGAGACTATCCTGCCGCCGTCCGCCTGGGAGAAAAGCTTCCCCGCCTTTGCCACAGCCGTGAGATCATGCTGGCAAACGGCACCGACGGCGTGTTGCAGGCAGGATATCTGGGCAGTGCTTTGCTGGAGCTGGCCTATCAGTTCGCCGAGCAGATGATGTACGCTTTGGTGAACAACAAGGCAAACTACGAAACGGATTTTCCCATTGCCAAGGTGCAGGGTGCCATCGCCCTCTTTGACTTGTTAGCCGATGGCGGATGCATCGGGGTCTACCATCGGGAGGTGGCCTATCTGTACCTGTACCTTTCCCGTCTGCAGTGGGAATACGGGCAGAAGGACGAGGCCTTCGTCTCCCTTGACCTGGCCTTGGAGCAGGCACGCAAATACGACCGCTTTTCCGCAGAGGAGGAGCCCTGCTATACCTCTCCCCTCTTGAAGTACGCCGCCTGCAAAACGGAGATCTTCTCCCCCAAGCCTTTGGCGGAGGGGCTTCCCGCAAGCTGGCCCATGTGGTGCAACCCGGACTATTCCGCCGTAGAAAAGGAGATCAAGGCCGATCCCCGCTGGAAGGCATGGGTGGAGAAAACGATGCACGCCGACGCGTGATGCCATACGCGGCTTCGCCGCAATTCCATACAACGGGCGTTGCCCGTTGATGCCATGCCAATTCTCCTATGGAGAATTGGATAGAAAAAAGCACTTCTGACGAAGTGCTTTTTTCATGGGGTGGGAGACCGGATTCGAACCGGCGACCCTCAGAGCCACAATCTGATACTCTAACCAACTGAGCTACACCCACCATATTGAGAGACCGAATCAAGTTTGTTACAAGCGCCATTCATCGGTCTCACGTTTGGCGCGTCTTGGGGGACTCGAACCTCCGGCCTACTGCTTAGAAGGCAGTTGCTCTATCCAACTGAGCTAAAGACGCATACAACACAATGGCGCGCTTTTGGAGCGGGTGACGGGAATCGGACCCGCACGGCCAGCTTGGAAGGCTGGAATTCTACCATTGAACTACACCCGCATGCGTTGCGCACCGGCACAATGTTCACGGACAGACCGCATACGAAGGTATACGGTCTATCCGAAAAATGCATCGTTACTGAGCGTTGTTGAGCATCTGGGTAAACTTGCTCTTCTTTCTCGCTGCGTTATTCTTGTGCAGAATACCCTTGTTGACAGCACGGTCGATCATGCTGACTGCGTCGAGGTAGGTCTTGGAAGCAAGCTCCTTGTTACCTTCAGCAAGTGCAGCCTGATACTTCTTGATAGAAGTCTTCATAGCGGAACGGAAGCTCTTATTCTGAAGAGTCTTGGTTTCGGTTACGAGAACGCGCTTCTTTGCAGATTTAATATTAGGCAAACAACTCACCTCCTACTTCTTATTTTTGGAACCTACTTATATTAGCACACTTTTTCCCATTTTGCAAGAGGTTTTTCGAAAAAAACATATATTTTTTCAAACAGCACAAAATATCAAAAAAACTAAGGAATGGGAGTTGGCAAAGATGTACAGAAAACGAACGGATCTGGCCTTGGAAACCCGAGAATTACACGCCGAAAAGGGCAAAGAGGACGGGATCGTTGTTACCACGCGGCAGGCGGGAGGGGTGAAGATCACCGCCATGGAGATCTCCCCCGCAGGGGAAGAAGCCTGCGGAAGGGCGGCGGGGCGGTACGTCACCCTGGAAGCGGGTGCGGTATGGCGGGCAGAGCCGGAGGCTTTTGAAACGGCGGTGTCCGAATTGGCAAAGGAGCTTCGTGCCATGCTCCCCGACGGGGAAGGCTGCGTTCTGGTGGCGGGGCTGGGCAACCGGGAGATCACGGCGGATTCCCTGGGGCCCAAGGTCACCGACAGGCTGTTGGTCACCCGCCATATCAAGCTTTTGGAAAAGGAGCTGTTTGCCTCCGCGGGGTTTGGGGAGCTGGCGGCTTTGGCGTCGGGCGTTTTGGGACAGACGGGAATGGAAAGCGCGGAGATCATGGCGGGAGTGGTGAAGCAGATCAAGCCCCGCTGTGTGATCGCCATCGATGCCCTTGCCTCCCGACGACTGGAGCGGCTGGCTTCCACCGTTCAGCTTTCCGACACAGGCATCCGACCGGGCTCCGGGGTATCCAACCACAGAGCCGCCTTCAACCGTGAGACCCTGGGGGTCCCCGTGATCTCCGTTGGCGTCCCCACCGTGGTGGATGCGGGGACTCTGGCTTTTGATCTTTTGGAGGAGCTTGCTGATCGGGAGGGCTTTTCCCCCGATGCCGCCACCATGGAAAAGATCGTAGAAGGTCTGCAATGCGGCACAGGAAAGGACTTTTTCGTCACCCCGAAAGACAGCGACGCCCTGACCTCCGGGGCGGCAAGGCTGATCTCCGCCGCCATCAATCTGGCCGTCCACGAGGGCATGACCCAAAGAGAGCTTGCAGAATACCAGAGCGGAATATGACGGGGATGTAAAAACTTTCCTTAAGCCCTTGCCATTTACAAAAATATGTAGTATAATATAGTGATATATACTATAATTAGGAATGGTATGCTTTTTTACAAGGAGTGACGTGATTTGAAACACACCCTGATTCCTCAAGAGAACATTCGTATCGCCCCTTACACCTCCATGCGGGTGGGCGGAGCGGTGCGCTACTTATACCGTCCCGAAACGGAAGACCAATTGGTCGAGCTGGTGGCAGGCTGTAAGGCTGAAAACACGCCCTACCTGGTGATCGGCAACGCCTCCAACCTGCTGTTCCCCGACGAAGGGTATAACGGCGTGGTGATCGCCACGGGAGGCATCCGTTCCATTACCTTTGAAAACGGGCTGATCACCGCTTCCTGCGGGGTGTCCCTTTCCGCGCTTTCCGTTTTTGCCATGGAGCATGGGAAAAAGGGGTTGGCATTTGCCTTCGGCATCCCGGGCACCGTGGGCGGCGGCGTCTACATGAACGCAGGGGCTTACGGCGGAGAGCTTTCCGATTGTTTGGAATACGCCGTTTGTATCGACGCCAAGGGCGAAAAGGTTACCCTCTCCGGGGAAGACCTGCGCCTTTCCTACCGTCACAGCCGTTTGCAGGAGGAGGAGCTGTTGCTTCTTTCCGCAACCTTCCGCTGTGAGGACGGAGACCCCAAGGAGATCAAGGGGGAAATGGACAAGAACATGGCCGCCCGCAAGGAGAAACAGCCTTTGGAATACCCCTCCTGCGGAAGTGCCTTCAAGCGGCCGACGGGCTATTACGCAGGGGCGTTGATCCAGGAGGCGGGGCTGAAGGGCTTTTCCATGGGAGGCGCACAGGTCTCCGAAAAGCACGCGGGCTTTGTGATCAACAAGGGCGGTGCCACCGCCGACGACGTGAAGGCCTTGCTGGCCCACGTGCAGAAGACGGTATACGACCAAAGCGGCGTCCTGCTGGAGCCCGAGATCCAAATACTGTAAGTTTTTTAAGGAAAAAGCGAAAGGAGCACGGCGATGTCTTACTCATCGGAACTGAAGCAACATTTGCAGACCCTGGGCTTCAAAAAAGAATGCTGTATGCTTGCCTGCTCTGCGGGATACGACGGGGAGCCCTTTGAAAAAGGGTGTGACCGCTGTCTGGGTTGCTTTTTAAGAGGCGTTTTCTTCCGCTACGGATATTTGACTCCGCCGGAAAAGGATGCCCTGTTGACCTTTGATTTCTACGACGACTACGCCTTCTACGTGCAGGAGGTGTTGCAGGAGGCGGGGTTTGACGCCAAGGTCACCTCCCGTCGGGGGAAGAAGCTGATCTATCTGAAGAAAAGCGAATCCGTCTCCGACATCGTCTCTTTGATGGGAGCCACCAAGTACTCCTTGAAGATCATGGAGGTGCAGGTGGACAAGCAGGTGCGGGGAGAGTTGAACCGCATGGTCAATGCGGAGACCGCAAACCTGAACCGCACGGCGGGGGCTTCCGCCAAGCAATTGGCCGCCATCGCGAAGCTGCGGGAAGCCAAAAAGCTTTCCACCCTCTCCGAGGAGCTGATCCTTGCGGCGGAAATGCGGGAGGCTCACCCGGAGGCGAACTTAGAAGAATTGCGTTTTTATTTCGACCCGCCCATCAGCAAAAGCGGGCTGAATCACCGTTTGCGTAAGCTCATCGAGCTGGCGGAAGAGTGTAACTGAGGAGTTTTCCTCTCGGGAGTGTTCTATGGCATTCGTTCATCTCCATCTTCATACAGAATATTCCCTTTTGGACGGCGAATGCCGTATCGAAAAGATCCCCGAGGCGGTGAAGAAGGCGGGGCAGACTGCCGTCGCCATCACCGACCACGGTGTGATGTACGGTGCGGTCCCCTTCTACAAGGCCTGCAAAAAGGAGGGCGTGAAGCCCATCATCGGCTGTGAGGTCTACGTCGCCCCCAGGGGGATGGAGGACAAGGATCGTATGGCGGACGGCAACAGCACCCACTTGGTGTTGCTGGTGAAAGACCAAACGGGCTACCGCAATCTGATGGCCATCGTCTCCCGCTCCTTTACCAAGGGCTTTTTCGACGTCCCCCGCACGGATAAAGCCACCCTGGCCAAGCATTCCCGGGGGCTGATCGCCTTAAGCGGCTGTCTCGAGGGCGGTATCGCCCAAAGCCTTCTGCTGGGAGACCGTTCCGGGGCCAGAGAGCAGATCCTTTGGTACAAAAGGACCTTCGGGAAGGATTTCTACCTGGAGATCGGCAGACACGGCATCCAGGGAGAACGGCAGGTAGGCGAGGAGCTGATCCGCTTTTCAAGAGAACTGCAGGTGCCCTTGGTGGCCACCAACGACGTACACTATCTGAAGCAGGGGGATCACCAGCTTCAGAAGCTTCTTGCCGCCATCAAAAACGGCACCACGCTGGAGGAAAGCGGCGGCATGGAGGGGTCTCAGTATTATTTGAAGACCGAAAGCGAAATGCGTTCCCTGTTCCCCGATCTGCCCGAGGCATTGGAGAACACCGCGCGTATTGCAGAGGAATGCAATTTTGAATTTGATTTTTCCACCTATCACCTGCCCGTGTTCCCCCTGCCTATGGGAGAAACGGCGGTCTCCCGCCTGCGGAAGCTGGCTGAGGAGGGCTACCGAGGCAGGATCGCCGCAGGACACACGAAGGGCGGCGAGGAATATATAGAACGGCTGAACTACGAGCTTTCCGTTATCGGCGACATGGGCTTTGCGGATTATTATCTCATCGTCCACGACTTCGTCAGCTACGCCAAGAAGCAGGAGATCCCCGTGGGTCCCGGCAGAGGAAGCGGCGTGGGAAGCCTGGTGGCCTACTGTATGGGCATCACCGACGTGGATCCCATGCCCTACGGCTTGCTGTTCGAGCGGTTTTTGAATCCCGAGCGTATCAGCATGCCCGATTTTGACATTGATTTCAGCGACGAGCGACGGGGCGAGGTCATCGACTACGTCACCGCCAAATACGGCAGAGACCACGTTGCCCAGATCATCACCTTCGGTACCATGGCCTGCAAGCAGGCCTTGCGGGATGCAGGACGTGCCATGGGGCTGACCTACGCCCAGACCGACGAGGTGGTAAGGTTGGTGCCCCGCTATGCCAACGTCACCGTGGAAAGTGCCCTGCAGGAAAGCGACGACCTGCGGAAACGTTGCGAGGAGGATCCCGACGCCGACCGTCTGGTGCGGTACGCCATGCAATTGGAGGGACGCCCCCGCAACACCTCCACCCACGCCACAGGCGTGGTGATCACCGACAAGCCTTTGACGGATTACGTCCCCCTGGCGTTGAACGACGCCGTTCCCGTCACCCAGTACACCATGAACGTGGTGGCGGATCTGGGACTTTTGAAGATCGATTTTCTGGGGCTTCGCTACCTTTCCATCCTGCGGGATGCGGAAAAGAAGGTGCAAGCCGAATACCCCGCCTTCCGCCTGGATACCATTTCTATGGAGGACAAGGCTACCTTCGACCTGCTGTGCGGCGGGAACTCCTTAGGCCTGTTCCAGCTGGAGAGCGAAGGGATGCGGGGGTTGCTGACAAAATTACAACCAAGGAATCTGGCAGACATCATCTCCGTCATCTCCCTGTACCGTCCCGGGCCTGCTTTGTCCATCGAGACCTTCCTGAAGAACCGTAAGCACCCCGAGGAGACGGAATACCTTCTGCCGGAGTTGAAGCCCATCCTGGAGGAGACTCACGGCTGTATGCTGTACCAGGAGCAGGTGATGCAGGTCTGCCGCAGTCTGGCAGGCTTCACCTTCGGACACGCCGACCTGGTGCGCCGCGCCATGGCCAAAAAAAAGCAGGAGGAGATGGAAAAGGAATACGCCTTCTTCCTGGCGGGGTGTGAGGAAAACGGCATCCCGGGGGACAAGGCGGAAGCCATCTTTGACCTGATGCGGGAGTTTGCCAAATACGCCTTCAACAAAAGCCATGCGGCGGCCTACGCCGTGGTGGCGTACCGTACCGCTTACTTGAAGGCCCATTATCCCAAGATCTATATGTGCGCCCTTTTGAATACCCTGGGCGGCAATCGGGATAAGATGCCGGAGTACGCCGAGGATTGCGCCTCCCTGGGCATTGCCATCCTCCCCCCTCACGTGAATCACTCCGGGGCGGAGTTTACCGTGGAGGGGAAGGACATCCGCTACGGACTTGCCGCCGTGAAGAACGTGGGCAGTCTGGTGGCTATGCGGATCGTCACCGCAAGGCAGACGGGAAAATATCGTTCCTTTGAGGATCTGCTTTCCCGTACCGCCCCCGGTGTCAACGCCAAGGCGGTGGAGGCTCTCATCAGCGCAGGGGCGTTGGATGGGCTGAACGGCTCCCGCGGGAGTATGCTTTCCGCCACGGAGCACGCCATGGAACAGCTTTCCAAGCTGAGAAACAGTCAATCCGCAGGGCAGATCGGCATGTTCGATACCGACGACCAAGGGGACGGGATGCTTCAAGTCTCCCTCTCCGCGGAGGAAAGTCTGACGGATGCTCAAAAGCTTTCCGCAGAAAAGGAGCATACCGGGTTGTACCTTTCGGGACATCCTTTGGATAAATATACCCCCTACCGCAAAAGTATGGGCTTCCCAACCGTTTCCGAGCTGTACGCCGCCCTTTCGGAAAAGCCTCCCCGCACCAAGGAGGAGCGTTCCCTTTTGGGCATGGTGACGGGAAAGCGGGTGCGGGTAACCAAGAAGAACGAGACCATGGCCTTTGTCTCCATGGAGGATATTACCGGGGAGATGGAGCTGATCCTGTTCCCCAAAACCTACGCCGCTTTGGGGAATCGGCTGGAGGTGGGTGCCATTTTGCAGGTCACGGGAGAAGCGGAGCTGACGGAATCCCGTTTGGAGGACGCCCCCGCCGAGCTGAAAATAATCCTGCGGACGGTTGCCGATCCGGAAAAAGTTTCCAATTCGGAAACAACCCGTACGCAATCTTCTGCTACTATAATAACGCCCTCCAAGGCGTCGGCCTTGTATCTGAAGGCCACGGCGGCCAATCGGAGCAATCTGGACCGTGCCATTGCGCTGTCCCGCGCCATCCCGGGAAAAGCCCGTATCCTGGTCTATTTCGAAGAGGAAAAGAAGCTGCGCGCCGTGAAGGACGCCTCCTGTTCCCCGGACGAAGGGCTAATCCATTCGTTGAAGCAATTGTTAGGCGACGGCAACGTCGCGTTGAAGTGAGAAAGGAGCGTTTTGATCCATGAGTGAAGAGAAAAAAACGCCGAGAGAAGGCTCTCCCGAGCAGGAGCAGCTCTCCATCGAGGATCTGCTGGCCACTGCCCGCAGAAACGGGGAGCCCCGGGAAGCGACGTCGGAAATAGGGCTTTCCACAGACACGGAGGTGATCCCGCCCCGAGAGGAGCCTGCCGTCACCGTATCCGGTGAGGACAACAAGACCCGTCTGTTCGATACCCCCAAAAAGCCTACCAGGGAAAAGAAGAAAAGCTCCTTGGACAAGGCTAAGCTGACCATGACGATCCTGAAATACACGGGCAAGTTTTCCTTCAAGAGCTTACTGTTCGTGTTGCGGAAGGCCTTGACCTACACCCTGAACGTGGTTTTGACCGCCATCATCGTGGGCGTTTTGGTGGGCGCGGTCTGCGTCTTTGCCTTTATGATCTATCTGAACAGCTACGTGAATGCAGAATTCACGGGGCTGGACAATCTGAAGTACGACTCCTCCTTGACCACCTCCCTGTTTTACGTGGATGAACACGGCAACGAGATGGAATTGGAGGAGGATCGCCTGTCCTCCAGCGAAAACCGCCTTTGGGTGCCCTACGACGAGATCCCAAAGATCCTGGTGGACGCCTACGTGGCCATCGAGGACCAGCGTTTCTGGGAGCATAACGGGGTGGATACTAAGCGTACCCTCTCCGCGGTGTATAACTTCTTCGTCCCCTCCGGCTCCAACTTCGGCGGGTCCACCTTGACCCAGCAGCTGATCAAAAACGTTACCGGGGAAAACGACACCACCATGCAACGTAAGATCCAGGAGATCTTCCGTGCTCTGGACGTGGAAAAGAAGTACGACAAGACCGAGATCATGGAGATGTACCTCAACACCATCTACCTGTCCCAGAACTGCTACGGCGTCCGTGCGGCGGCGGAGACCTATTTCGGCAAGCAACTTTCCGAATTGACTTTGAACGAATGCGCCGCCATCGCCTCCATCGGCAAATCCCCCATTAAGTACGATCCCATTCTCAACCCCCAGTACAATCTGGAGCGCCGCAACCTGGTGCTTCGCGAGATGCTGGCCCAGGGGTTGATCACTCAGGAGGAATTTGACGAGGCCTACGACGCTCCCCTGGTATTTGCGGGAGACGAGGAAACGGACTACGGCACCAAGATCCACTCCTACTACGTGGACGCGGTGATCGAGGACGTAATGGCCGATCTGATGGCCACCTACGGCTACGACGAGCGGACGGCTTCCATTCAACTGTTCTCCGGCGGTCTGCAGATCGTCACCTGTATGGATCCCAAGATCCAGAGCATTATGGAGAAGGTCTACACCGACGAAAGCTATTGGCCCGCCTCCACGGGTCTGCAAGCCCAATCCGCTATGTGCGTGATGGATCCCGAAACGGGTGATCTTCTGGGCATCGTGGGCGGACGGGGCGAAAAGAAGGTGGCCCGCGGCTTGAACCGCGCCACCCAAAGCCGCAGACAGTGCGGCTCCTCCGTCAAGCCGATTTCCGTTTACGCCCTGGCGTTGGAAACGGGACTGTACAACTATGCAGGCCCCTGCGACGACGTTCCCGTGCTGTACGACGAGAATGCAGAGGTTCACTGGCCCAACAACTTCAACAAGGTGTTCAGCGGCTCCACTTACCTCACCTACGCCATCAAGCGCTCTATGAACACGGTGGCGGCGGATACCTGCGGGCTGTTGGGCGTGGATCAGGTCTACGACAATATGCTGAAATACGGCTTCACCACCCTGGTGGACAACCATACCTCCTCCAACGGTACGGTGTTCTCCGATGCCGCCCTCTCTCCTCTGTCTCTGGGCTCCTTTACCTTCGGCGTTACCGTGCGGGAAATGACCCAGGCCTACGCCTGCCTTGCCAATAACGGCGTTACCTCCAAGGCGCGTACCTACTCCATGGTGCGGGATGCTTTGGGCAACGTGATCCTAGATAACTCCAACGATAAGCAGGAGATCCTGTACTCCGAGGAGACGGCCTATATGATCACCCGTTTGCTGCAGAACGTGGTCACCAGCTCCACCGGTACGGGTTACCGCTATATCAAGTTCTACAAGAATTTCGACGGCCTGGAGGTAGTGGGCAAGACCGGTACCACCAACGACGATAAGGACTTGTACTTCTGCGGCTACACCCCCGATCTGGTAGGTGCTTGCTGGTACGGCTACGACAACAACAAGACCATCACCACCGGCGGCGGTGCGGCGGCCACCCTTTGGGACAGCGTATTCCAGCTGATCTACGAATACTACGAGGAAGAAGGGATCCGTTACAGACGTAACTTTGAACAGCCCAACACCATCGCATACGCCAAGGATACGGGGCTTCGGATCTGCACCATCTCCGGCAAATTGGCTACCGACGCCTGCGATCGGGATATCGCCGTGGTGGTAGACGGAGAGGCCTCCGTGGTTACCAGTGATTTCTATTATATCCGTTCCGAGGCACCTACGGAATACTGCGATAAGCACGTTCCTGTACAATGGGATACGGTGACCAAGGCGATTTGTCTTCCCGGCTGTCTCTGTCCCCAGGAAAATCTCATCACCGTCAGCTTCCGTCTGAAGGAGAAGGAGGAGCGTTGCTTCCACTCTGATCTGCGTATCGCCGATACCCAGTATATCATCATCCCCGTTCCCGACAACTACGAATTTCCCACCAAGCGTTCCCAGCCCTTCTTCATGAACCTGTATAACCAGGAAGAGGATCACGAGGAGTATCCCGGTCATACCTCCGGTGCAACTTACCCCTACAACCGCTTCTGCTCGGAGCATAGCTCCGGCACGGTATTTGCTCCCCCCATCAATACGGGAGGCACGCCGTGATCAAATCCTGCTCTTTGCGGTACGACAGTACCCTGACCCCCGAGGAATGTGCAAAAAATCTGGCAGAAGCCGGATTTACCCACGTATTTTCCACCTGGGGCTACATGGACGAGGGGATCCGCGACGTGAATGCCGCCCGTGCAAACGGGTTGACGGTGGAGACTCTCCACGCCGCCTACGGCGGAGTCAACGAGATCTGGCTGGACGATGAAAAAGGAGAAGCGCGGATGCACTTCTTCCTGGATTGCATTCGTGCCGCGGCGGCTACGAATGTTCCCACGGTGATCATGCACCTATCCAGCGGGTTGACACCACCGCCCGTCTCGGAGGTGGGCATCCGCCGCTTTCGGCAGATCTGCCGGGAAGCAGAAGATCTGGGTGTGAACGTAGCCTTCGAGAATCTCCGCTACGTCAGCTACCTCCGGGCCATCTTCCAAAATATCCACTCCCCTGCGAGAAAGTTCTGCTTTGATTGCGGACACGAAAATCTCTACGACGGCGGAAACGGGGTACTGGAGGAATTCGGTAAGGATCTGGTCGCCGTTCACCTCCACGACAATTACGGCGAGCACGACGACCACATCCCGCCCTTTGAAGGCACCGTGGATTGGGAAAAGATCGCCAAGCGGCTGAAGGCTAACGGCATGAACTGCCCCATCACCCTGGAGCTGAAGGCCAAGGGTGCGGGAGAAGACTTTGCCCGCCACCTCTATTCCTGCGCTTGCAGGATCGAGGAGCTGATCCAAAAGGCATAACGAAAAACCGCAGTTTTCACACTGCGGTTTTTTCAATGGGGTTATACCTCTGCCCGTCTTGCCTTTAAAGCCGCCAGAGCGCCTACCAGAGCCGTAGCACCCAGCAATGCAAACCAAACCACGCCGCCGTCACCGGATTGAGGCGGGCGGGAGGACTCCTCAGAGATGTCTTCGGAGGTCTCGGGAGCCGTTGCCCGTTGCAGGATGACGTAGTCGCCGTTGCCCACCACCTCGTCAAGGCCCTTGTCGCCGCCGTAGACCGTCTCTGTGGGAATATAAATGCCGCCCAGATCGTACCCTTCCTTCAATTGAAAACGCAAGGTGAGGATCAAGGGGGTCTCGGAGGTGATCACCGTGTCATCCGTAGCATTCAAGGCGCCCACGTCTAAGGTGCCGGGAAGTTCGTTTTGCTCCTCGTCCCTGGCAGGAACGGTCATATTCTCCCAGTTCTCCCCCGGGAAGGTGGTGACGCAATCCAGAAGCTCCTGATCGTCAAGCTCCGTGAGCAACGTCACGACCTCATGGTCGTATATCAACTGCCCCAGCACGCACCGAAGCTCTGCGGGAGAGACAAGCTCCTCCACCGTCAAGGTAACGGTGGCGATCCCCTCCTCGTCGGTAGCGGCCTCCATGCTCCAGGCAAACACGGCGCCTTCCACGTCAGGGCCGACCAGTTCCTGCAGACGGGCCTTCAAAGCCGCCAAGGGGTCTGCGTTGTAGGGCGCGATGGTTGCGGTACAGAGATACCCGGGATCGTACCACTTCATCTCCGCCGTGGAGGTGGGAACGTTTTCAAAGTCTACGCCGTGGATGGTGAACTGCTGTCCCACCGTCCAGGTCTTAGCGTATTCCATGGCAGAGGAACAATTATCGCTGGTATAATTGATGCCGCCGCTTTCCATAGAAGCGTAGTCGTTGCCGTAATTCGCCGCCCAGACGAAGCCGCCCTCGGGCACCTTCACAGCCGTCGCAGAGCCGTCTGCAAGGCCGTTGGTGATGGCGGTGATCTCATACACACCGTCAGGCTTTGCGGGCGCAAAGGCCACGTGAAGCCACCATCCGCCGGCGGTGTCTTCCTCGGTGAAGATGGTCCCGGCGCCTTCCACGGTGCCGTCGTTATAGTGAGTCACCCAAAACAGGTGATCCTCTCCCGCAGGATGCCCTGCGGCGGTAACCCACAAGCCGCCGCAAAGGGTGCAAAGCAGCACCAAGGCTTGCAGGAACACAAAAAGTCTTTTTATTTTCATGTTTTTTCCTTTCACTATGCATGATCTGCGCCTTGACGTCATCTAAGGCACAAGCATAGTGTTCCGCAAAAAGGAGCCGCTCCCACAAAGAAATTTTTGGAACGAAAAAAGGACTCCCCGTTTTGGGGAGTCCAATTTTTGCATTTTGTGGATCAGGTATTGGAAATTAGCCCTTTACCTTGATAGCAACTGCAGCACCTGCGATTGCCAGCAGACCCAGAACTGCGAATACCAGAACGCTCTCGTCGCCGGTAGCGGGAACCTTGGTACCCAGAGCAATGTCAGCGCAGTTGTAGGACTCGTATGCGTCAGCATTGCCGGACCAACCGGAAGGCATCTCTTCGCAAGCGGTCATGTGGAATGCGTTGTAAGCGGTGGTGCCGTCAGCGTTCAAGCAGTGAGGAGTAGAATAGGTAACCATCAGCTTGAAGGAGTCGGTAATGTTCAGAGAAGACTTCGCGATAGCGATCTCCATGTTGATGTAGTCGTCGCCGATGCCTGCAGCAAAGGTCAGCTCATCGGTAGCGGTCTTCTGACGGAAGGGAACGAATGCCTCGCCATCCCACAGCAGATCGTAGAAGGTGCGGGTCTCCATACCGTCGCCCAGGAGCCAGATACGGAAGTTGGTAGCGCCGGACTGATCCCAAGCAGCGGGATCCAGCGCCTTCTCGAAATCAACACCCTGGTTAACCTTAACGGTCAGGTAGATGTTGTCGTCGTCGGAACGAACGGTGTAGGAAACGTCCAGATCTTCCAGAGTTGCACCGTTAGCGGTCTGCCAGATACCGTCGGAGAACCAAACAGCCTTATCGTAGCCGTCGTCATCCAGCTTACCGTCGATTGCGATGGTTTCCTTAACAACGGGAGCATCGGGCTTCTCTTCTTCAACGGGAGCACCAAAAGTCATGGTGCCGATAGGAGTTGCGGATGCAACGTCGGTATGCCAGTCAACGTCGGTTTCCAGCAGTACGTCGCCAACCTCAATCTTCGCACCTGCAGCGATGCTGTCAGTATCGTTGGGTGCGCAATACAGCAAGAAGCCGTCAGCGGGAGCAGTCAGAGTCTTTTCAACACCTGCGCCCTCAACAGCGGTAACGGTGTAAACGCCGCCAACATTCTCTGCCTTTACAACTACATAGCCGGTAGCGTCGAAAGCAGTGTGAGCATACGACTGAGAGTTGTTACCCTCGCCGGTGATGATCTGGCAGTTATAGGCGTTCCAGGAGTACAGGTTAACGTGAGACAGAGTAACAGTGTGAACTGCATTGGGATCTTCAACAACGGGAGCTTTCTCGCCTGCGTTAACTTCGATCTCGGAAGCGAACCAGAACACGCCGCTCTCGCCGCCAACCATATCGATCTTGATATAGCGTGCAGTAACGGGAGTATCCATTTCAACTCTTACCCACTGAGGAGCAGTACCTACGAAAGAGGATACGGTACCCAGTTCGGTATAGGTCTCGCCGTCCTCGGAAGCAGAGAAGACGATGGAGTCGGGGATCATAATACCGGAAATTCCGGCAGGCCAAACGTGAAGTCCTACGTCGCTGATATTATTGTAGGTGTCTTCCAGGTCGAGGATCATATTGAATGCGCTATCGTCCTCGGCCAATCTGATGTCCGCGCCATACCACAGGGATTGGTCATAAGCACCGGTGGATTCGATCTTACCGTCGGTCAGGTCACCAACGTAGCTGGTACCGATCTCGGTATCGCCGGACCATGTCTTGCCCAGAGCCAGATTGCCCTCGCCTGCAACGGATGCGGAAACCATCATCACGCCACAGAAGGAAGCCATCAAAGCAACGACAAGAAGAGTTGCAAGAGTCTTTTTCATGTGTTTTTCTCCTTTATGGATTTTAGTACATGGTCATCATACCACAAATTAAGCGGATTGTAAAGCATTTTCTTCCGAAAATGTTTTTTTCGTCGTTCTGCCAATTGCGGCATTCGTTTTTTGTTCAAAAATAACAAAGAAAGGCTCCCCTTTTACGGGGAGCCTCTTGATGCTTTGTTGATTTCCTTCAGGATGTGATTAGTGTCTGACTCTGATCACAACTGCGGCGCCTGCGATTGCCAGGAGGCCCAGGATCGCGAATACCAGAACACCTACGTCACCTGCGGGAGGCAGCTCGCCTGCGGAAGAATCATCGTCGGGTTCGGAGGGTTCTTCAACGGGAGCAGAACCGAAGGTCAGGGTACCAACAGCGGTCTCGGATGCAACGTCGGTAGACCAGTCAACGGTGGTGTTCAGCAGAACGTCACCAACTACAATAGCCTGAGCAGCCTCGAAGGAAGGCGCGTCGTTGCTGTAGCAGTACAGGATGAAGCCATCGGCAGAAGCGGTCATCTCCTTAGCCGCACCGTTGCCCTCGATCTGGGTTACGGTGTAAACGCCGTCAACCTTGTCGACCTTGATGGCGATCCACCAGGTGCAGTCATAACCCAGTCTGGTGGTAGAGTTCTGACCCTCACCGGTGATGATCATCTGGTTGTATGCGCCCCAGGTGTAGCAGTTAACGTGAGAAACCAGAATGTCCTTGCCTTCTACGACGGGTTCGTCGGGTTCGGAGGGTTCGTCGGGTTCGGAGGGCTCAACGGGCTCGGTAACAGCCTCGGAGACTGCAAACTCTGCTACGGAGATGAACTCCCAGAAGATCTTGCCGTCGGAGGGCTCGGTGCCCAGAACTGCTTCGTTGGAGCCTGCATACAGCAGAACCTTTACGTAAGCTGCTTCGATCTCGTCGAAGGAGAAGGTGGAGGATACGGTGCCGTAGTTGCCGTTAGCCATGTCAGCGGCTGCCAGATCGTACTTGCCGACCTCGGTCCAGGATTCGCCGTCCAAAGATACCAGAACGGTTGCCTGGCCTTCGGGATAACCGATCATAACGCCTGCACAGTGGTACAGATCGATGGTTACGCCGTCGATCTTCTTAGCTTCGCCAAGAGCGTAGTTCAGGGTTACGTCCATACCAACGGTGGTGCAGTTGGGGTTAGCAATCAGCAGAACGTCGCCGGTGCCAACCTCGCCCCAGTTACCGGTGAAGCCGGTGTTGCCGTCGGTGAGGATGGAGTTGTCGTTTACGTTGATCTCAACCTTGCTGTTTTCGGGAACGGGAGCGGGAACGACCTCGTCCAGAGTGCAGCCTGTGTCGAACTCAACGGTGCCGTTGTAGTTCTTGATAGCGCCGGTAACGGTGATGGTGTCGCCAACCTTCAGATCAGCGGCGCCCTCGCCCTTCAGGCGGTAGCACTTCATCAGCTTATCGGTCATATCACCAACCTGGATGGTAACGGTGATGTTGCCGTACTGCTCGCTGTACTCGGTGTCGATGGATACGATCACACCGGTCAGGGTGTACAGGTGGCCTGCGGAAAGGGTAGCGCCCTTATCCAGCTCGTAAGCTGCGTTCACGATCTCCTCAGCGGTCTCGTAGATGATAATCTCGGGAGCGCCGGGAACGTAAGACTCCAGAATGTAACCGGAATCGAACTCGATGGTGCCGTTGTAGTTCTTGATCTTACCGGTAACGGTGATGGTGTCGCCGATCTTGATCACGTCTGCGCCCTCGCCCTTCAGACGGTAGCACAGGATGGGCTTAGCTTCCAGACCCTCGATAGCGATCACAACGGATACGTTCTTGTACTGCTCGCTGTATGCGGTCTGGATGGAGATGATCTCGCCGGTCAGAGTGTACTCGTGGCCGTCGGACAGGAACTTGCCGTTCTCCAGCTCGTAAGCTGCGTTTACGATCTCCTCGGGAGTCTCGTAGATCTCAACTGCGGGAACCTCGGAAACAGCAATCTCTGCAACTGCGATGAACTCCCAGAAGATCTTGCCGTCGGTGGGCTCGGTGCCCAGAACTGCTTCGTTGGAGCCTGCATACAGCAGAACCTTCACGTAAGCTGCTTCGATTTCATCAAAGGAGAAGGTGGAGGATACGGTGCCGTAGTTGCCGTTAGCCATGTCAGCGGCTGCCAGATCGTACTTGCCGACCTCGGTCCAGGATTCGCCATCCAGAGATACCAGAACGGTTGCCTGGCCTTCGGGATAACCGATCATAACGCCTGCACAGTGGTACAGATCGATGGTTACGCCGTTGATCTTCTTAGCTTCTACAAGAGCGTAGTTCAAGGTAACGTCCATACCTGCTGCGGCACAGTTGCCGTTCTGAATCAGCAGAACGTCGCCGGTGCCAACCTCGCCCCAGTTGCCGGCAAAGCCGGTGTTACCGTCGGTGAGGATGGAGTTGTCGTTTACGTTCACGTCAACCTTGGTGTCTTCAACAGGTGCGGGGTTCACGTAGGTGATACCTGCGTTTTCAACCGCAACGTTGCCCTTAGCGCCGCGGAGAGCGTCCAGGTCTACGTTGAAGAGAGTAACGGTAGCGCCAACCTTAACGTCCAGCAAAGCAGAAGCGTCTGCCTTGTTGCCGTTGAAGCCGATGATGTAGCCGCCTGCGGGACAAACAACGTCGGACTTAACGCCCTCGGGTCTGCCCAGAGTGAACCAGGTCTCGGTTACAACGCCTTCGGCATTTACGACGATGACGTAGAAGTAGTTCATATCCTTAGCTGCGCCGTTGTTACCCAGTGCGGTCAGCTCGCTAACGGTAAGGTTATCGCCTGCGATCACGCAGTGGAAGGAATCGTGCAGATAACCTGCATTATCCAGAACCAGAGCGCCCTCGGGAAGGGTAACCAGCTCATCGGGCTGAACCTTCACAGCGGGGATAGCTTCGGTATAGGAATCGCCGCACTCACAGGTGTAAGTGGTCACACCCTCGGTAGAAAGGGTGGGCTCTGCGGTAACGGCAGAGGTGTACTCATGGGTATGAGGAGGAGTAACGGGAACCTCAACGGGAACGTAAGCAACAGCGGAATCGCCGGAGCAAGTCAGCTCTGCCAGATCCATATCGGTGGCGGTGCTACCTGCGTCGATGAACAAACCTGCAACGGTAACGCCCTCAACAAACTCGAACTCGAGAGTGAAGATTACGGGTGTTTCTGCGGTGAAGTACAGGTCTTCGAAGTTCATGATGCACATGCTGACGCACTTATCGAAGGATTTATCGAAATCATCAGCACCTGCAACAAAGTCCGTATCGTTTACGGTAGAGAGGTTCTCCCAAGCGCTGTCGGCGGGAGAGGTTACGCACTCCAGGCCGCTGCTACCTTCCTCGGTAACAAGAACCAGCTCGTTGGAGTTATAACGCAGCCATGTATCAACGAAAATGATCTGAGTGCCCTTTTCATAAAGATCAGGCGCGGTAACAACTGCAGTCACCTTGTTGCCATCGACTTCGACGTCGAGGTCCCAGGCAAATGCAGCATCTGCGGGCGCTTCTTTTGCGACCTTGTCAGCCAGAGCGGCTTCCAGCTCGGTAGCTGCTTCGGGCTTCACCAGCTCAACAGCACCGGCATTTTGGTTCTCATCGGTAGTAGCTTCGTCTGCAGATACGAACAGGATGCCGCAAACAGACGCAACCATAGCAAACACGAGAAGAACAGCAAGAGTCTTTTTCATGTCTTTTTCTCCTTTGGGATTTTTGTACGAGGATATGTTACCACAAAAAAAACGTTTTGTAAAGAGTTTTTTTGCATTTTCCTCGTATTTATTTGCGAAAAAATTTGGAAATTTTATTTTGCCGACAAAAAATTATTTTTCGGGCAGAATCAGCTCTATTTCGGGAATATGATCGGTGGGGCGATCCGAGATATCCTGCAGCTCCACGCAGGCGATTTCCAGGTGATACAGATACAAAGCACGGCGGCGGTACTGAGCCACGGTCTCCTGCAGAGCCAGCTTTTCGTGGAGGTCGCTCTTCACCCCAAGGATCTCGGGCAGGCTCAGGAAATCCTGTTTCAGCATTCCTTTTTCCCAAGCGGCGGCTTCCTTGTCCATCAGATCCTTCATTTCGGGGTAAAGCTCCAGGATCAAGGCGGTGGATTCTTCCATCTCCCGTTTCCAGTTATCGATCAGTACGTCGGAATACCATTCAAAGCCCAGATCCGTACCCTGGTATTCCTTGGCCCAGGCGTCGATGGGGTTATCCGCGATGCTCCTAACGAAGCCGTCGTGATCCTCCAATATCCAGTAAAAATCACTGAACTTCCCCGTAATCTTAGAATCACCCGCTGCCTCCATCCCCTCCGGGACGACCATTTGGATCTCAAGCTTGTGGGCAGTATCCTTTTTGGTTTCCTTGCAGACCGCCTCTATATAGAATAATCGGAAAGCACGTTCTCTGTAAAGCCCACAGCGTTCTCCGGCGTGATAAACCAAAGCAAGAGTGCCGTAGCTGTTGGCGTAACAAACCAGATCCTTGGCAAGATCCGGGTGAAGATCCGCCGCCTCCTGCCAAAGAAGCTGTTCTTCCTCCAGCTTGGCGCCGTATTCCGGATAGCACTCTTTGATATAGGCAAGGGATTCTTCCATCTCCCTCTGCCAATTCAACCGCTGTTGCGTCTCACCATCCACCATAGCCTGGGTGGTCATGGCTTTCTTTGCGTAGGCACTCCCCCATGCGTCGATGGGATTTTCCAGCCAAAGCTTTGCAAACGCCTCGTTGGCCTCGTTGCTTTCCAAGGCGTAGAACAGATCCGGATGGAAGCCGTAGTTTTCCATGAATTTGTTCTGCCACTCCATGTCCGGCAACTCCTGCAAATTTTCCTCCGGGCTTTTCTCGCAGGCCGTCAACAACAATATACTCAAGGTCAGAAAAAATATGAGCCAGCGTTTCACGTTTATACTCCCTTTCTCCATTCTTTTCTTTTATTTTACAGAAACTCCGAGGGTCTGTCAAGGCTTTTGAGGCAAAAAAGAGAGCTTCTCCCCCGGGAAGGGGAGAGGCTCTCTCGAAAGGATTATTCCATCACCAAAACCATGGGACAGGGATGCTGGTTGACGGTGTCTCCGCTATCGTCGTCGTAATGTCCGTCGTACAGTTCACCTTTGGCAAGGGCTTCTCGCACCGTGGCGAACAGCATGGCGTTTGTGGCGTAATGATATTGCTTGTGAAGGGGCACACTGTCCAGATGGGCGGGAATGTCGACCTTCTTGTCCCCCATAAACTCCCAAAGCGTCTTGCGAAAGGGATCGTCCGTCCACAGGGCTTCCCGCACCTCCTGCAACAGACCGCAAAGGATATGGAACTCCGTTTCCGTCAGAACGGGGACGTTCACGGCGGGCTTGCCGTTTTCTGTTCGCAACAGCTTGCATTTGGTCAGGTGGGGGATCATTTTCAGATACTCCGTGTTGAAGCCCACGGACTCCGGAGCGGTGCCGGTGTACAGGATAAACATCAATTGCAGGATGATCTCGTCCACGTCGTCGCTGTTCCGCAGGAAGGTGTAATCGGAGGAGCGGTTGTACGGGTAATCGGGGAAGCCGTCTGCGCCGTATAAGTGCTGGTACAGTCTGCGCCCTGCGTAGTTCTCGTAATACGCACCCCGTTCTCCGGAATAAGTGTGTGCCATCAGGGGAATATGTTCTCTTGGATCGAAAGGCTTGGCGTCCACTCTGGCAAAAGCGATCCAGCAACCGCCGTCCCCGCGGGGCGGGAATTCCTGAGGCCCGCCGAAGAGATCGCATTGAATGCCGTAAAGGCCGAAATCCAGACAGTTGAAGGCGAAGTACATCTCCAAAGAGTTCTGCTGATCAAAATTGCAATGCTTGTAAAAATCCTGTTCTCTCAGCTTGATCAGTCCCTTGCGGATGGGCGACCAGAGGGATTCAAAGTGCTCTTTTACGAAATCGATCTGGGCGGGGATATGTTTTTCCTGTTGTTCGGGGGTGGTGATGAGGAAGTCGGTGTAATATTTGTTGCCCTTTCGCTTCATCAGCTCCCCGTCAGTGAGTTTTTCCAGAATGGGCTCCACGTAAGCGGCGGGGGTGCCCAAAGCAAGGGCGATCTCCTCCGCGGTAACGGGTTTTTCGTACGCCGCCCAAAGGATATTCTGGGCAAGCAGGTCGTTTTGGATGAGGGACACGGGCTCTTTGTTCCGCCCCCAGTTGCCGCTGTGGGACAGCTGCAGGGTAATAGGGCGGTAGCTTTGTTCTGTAAAGTTTTCCATACGGGTGATTCCTTTCTTCAATTCCTCCCTGCCGTCGTGGAGTCTGCGCTTCACCGTACCCACGGGGACGTTCAGCGCCGCGGCGATCTCCGCGATACTTTCCCCGTGCATGTAGTGGCGGACCACGGTTTCACGGTGGAGCTTCCCCAAAAACGCCACAGCCTTCCGCACCTGTTCCCCTTGGTCGGTCTCCCCGATACGGAGAAGCTCCTCGTCCTCGGAGGCTACGTCAAAGCCTTCGCCGATGCTCACCAGGGGCTGGCGGTACTTCTTCCGCAGGCGGTCGTTCCATTTGTTGTTCAGCACGGTAAGCAGCCACCCCCGCAGGTCGCGGATGGGCTTTCCCTTGGCAAGCTGATAAAGCGCCGCCAAGAGGGTATCCTGGGTGAGATCCTCAGCGTCGTAGGGGTCGCCGCATTTACGCAAGGCGACAGACAGCAGGAATTCGATGTGTTCTTCCAGTTCTTTGTACATAACGTTTCCTAACCTTGAAAGCTTTCACCTATAAAGTCGCAGGAAGGAAGAAAGGTTCGGTGGTTTTTATAAGAAAATCAGTTCCCCGTTTTCGTGGGCAGTTGCGAAGCGGAAGGTCATGGTACCCCCGTAACAACCGGGAGGGGCAGAGTAGCCCGCAAACAGGATCTTATCCTCCCACAAAGCCCCCTTGGGCACGGAGGCGCAGGGAATGCGGTCGTCCCCGGGAGTCTGCCAGCCGTGGAAGGGATCGTTGGAATAGCGGTAGTGTGCTTTGCCGCGAAGGCTGAAGATGAGGTAATACCGCCCGCGGTAACAGATATAGTCGGGGCATTCCGGCTGTTCTCCGTCCTCACCGACGTAGATGGGCGTGCCCGTGTCCTGCCAATCGTTCAGATCGGAGGAAACGAAATGGGCAAGGCACCCCTTCCCCTCCTCCCGCAAGGCGGTGGTGAGGAACATATGGAACGTTCCCTGGCTATCACGGATCACCTTGGGATCCCTTGCAACGTGGGCAAGGTATCGGTCCGACAGGGTGAAGCCGAAGGTATGATCCTTGCGGAAGTGATAACCGTCCTCGGAAATACTGCGGGAGATGGGCGCCGCCTCTCCCCCACCCTTGCGGATGGTATAGAACAGGTACTCCCTGCCTCCATAGGCAATCTGGGAGCCGGTACAGACGGATCCCTCGTCGGGGTGGTCGATGGCCACCGCCGTGGGGTGGATCTTCCAGGTCTTCAGATCGGTGGTGGAGATATGCTCCCATTGGTGGGCACCCATCCCCCATTTGCTTGTATGGTGGTGGCGATCCTTCAGGTAGAGGACGTGGTATTCCTCCCCTCTGCGGTAGGGCATACAGTCCCCTACGAAGACGGTTTCCTCTGGCTTCCAGCCCTCGGCGGAAGGAATCTCCCCCAGTACGGCAGGGGGTTCTGCATCGGAGGGGATGTATTCTTCCACGGTAAAGCCTGCAAAGCGGAAGGCTTCGGCATCTGCAAGGAGATTCCCTTTGGGCCATTCCTCGTCCCACAGGGTCTCCCCTACGTAAAGCTCCAAGCGATAGGGCAACAGCACCAATCGCAGCTCCTCCCCCGCGGTATAGTTTCCCCGCAGGGTCAGGGGGCGGGGATCGAAATCGTAGTATACCTCGCAGGTAAGCTCCCCGGATGCAAAGGTACAGGTAAAGACGGCGTTGCCGTTCTTACGCAGATTGATCTGCTTATCCGTATCGGTTATGGTTTTGCGGATCATCAGAGACATAGAGATCCTCCTTTTGTACGTCTTGCGAAAAAGGAGCCGCCAAGGGCTCCTTCTCTTTTCAGTCTTCTGCGTAGAAGGTGGTGGTGCCCGCCGTGAGTTCACGATAGAAGGCGGCATTGGTAGCCTCCATATAGGGATACAGCCAAATAAAGCCGATGCCGAGGGTCAGCACGCAAAGGAGCGCCCAGCCGAAGAAGCTTAAGGACAGGCAGAAATATTCAAAGCGGTGTCCGTACATCAAGCGCTTGGAAAGAGCCAGAGTCTCTTTGGAAGGTCGGGTAGGATCCTCCGCCAGCAGATAGGGCACCATGGCGTAATTGTAGGAGGCGATAAGGCCGGGGATGAAGAGCAGAAGCGTTCCCACAAAAATGTGCAAGGTCTGCAACGCCACGGTACGCACCACAGAGCCCCAATAGCTGAAATACTCGAACAAGGTGGACACGGAGAGCGGCCGTCCCTCCAAAAGATTCAATTGGAAACGTCTGTAACCCACGTTGATCAGAGAGGACACGAACAGAGAAAACGCAAGGGTGGACAACGCGGAAACCACCATGATCGCGATCACGGGGCCGTTCGGTACGCCTTCCGATTCCCCTCCCAAGTTCAGCGTAAGCCCTCCGCTTGCGCCACCCAACAGGGAGGCCAAAAGGGAGGCACCGATGGCAATGCCCCAATTTCCTCGCAGGGCGGCTTGGGCTTCCTGCTTCAATTCATAAAACGAGCGCATACGGCAATACTCCTTTCAAAAACGGATCAGTTCTTCTTTTTCTTGCGAAGAAGGTATTCGTCCAATTTTTCCTTCATGTTGTCGGGGATCTCCTTGGCAACGGGGCACAAAGCGGCGTTTGCCATACGGGAAGCGAAGGCGGTGATGAAATCGATATCCTTTTGCATCTGCTCCATCTTCATGACGGCAATCGTGTCGTAGCTGTTGTGGATAGGAGCAAGGTCACGGCCTGCCGCGCGGGCAAAGGACACGGCGGGAACGCCCTTATCCGCAAAGGGAGTGGAGTCGCTGGAATACACGTCCTGGTAAGCCTTCACCTGGAAGCCCAGCTCGTTGCCCAGATAGGAAATGTAATGCACCAGGGGCATCTCCGCGGTAACGCAGGAAATAAACTTGCCCATGATACAGCCGATCATATCCAGGTTGATCACCAAGGCCACGTTTTTCAGTTCTTCCTCGTGGGAGGCGCAGTAAGCCTTGGAGCCCAACAGCCCCCGTTCCTCACTTCCGCAGAAGACAAACCGCAAGCTGTAACGATGAGGATGGGAAGCGAAGTATTCCGCCATTCCCAAAAGGCCCACACAGCCGGACATATTGTCGTACGCTCCCTGAGAAAGGGAGGTGCTGTCGTAATGGGCGGTGAAGATGATCTGCTCATCGATCTCCCCGGGGAGATCCAGGATCACGTTGTGGGAGTGGCCGCTGAATTCCTTCTGCTTCAAAACGATCTTGGCAACCTTGCCGTCGCCGTTCACGATATCCACCGCGTCCTTGGCGTTGATGTTCACGCCGAGAAGCTTTTCCCCCTTTGCCACGTGGGGGCGAAGCTCTCTGTGGTCGATGTCACGGTCGGCGTAGTTCACGTTGCCGTCGTAGGAGATAAAGCCCACGGCGCCGTTTTCCAAAAGATCGCGGTAGCGCCAATAGCCCAGGTAGCCGTCAAAGAGGACGATCTTCCCCTTGCACCCGGACAAAGAATAGCGATCGCTTTCGGTGAGGTAGTACAGGGGTGCTTCCACCTCTCCCGAGCCTGCCAGCAGATAGCCCTTGCAGGGGATATCCTTGCCGTCGATGGTAAGAACTGCTTCCTCCACCTTGGCAAGCTCCACGGGGAAGGCCTCCAAATGCGCCTCCAAGCCCATGTCTTTGCAGACCTGCTGCAAATACTCTGCGGTGCGAAGCTCCTGGGCACTGCCGCCGGTACGCACGTAGGCGGTATCGTCAAAAATCTTTCTCAATTGCGCGTTTGTCATGGATACACCCTTCCTTTCGTAGCCCCACCGGGGCTGGAACTATCTTTCTTTCAATTCATCATATCAAAAAACCTCCCCGTTGTCAAGAAAAAGAGCCGTGCAAAACGGCTCTTTTTGACGCGATTCACTTTTGGAGCAATCTGTTTCGTTCTCTGAGCACCTCTAACGCGGCGGCGTCCTCTTCTCCAAATCCCCACTCGTTCTTGATGCAATCCAGCATACGGTCGTAGGCATTCAGGGCGCCGGGAACGTCTCCCAGGATCTCGCAGATCACGGCGATTCCCTGCAAAGCGTCGGTATAACGGGGCTTGGGCTCCCGCTCAAAGGACAGTTCGTAAAAGCCGATGGCTTTCCGATATTCCCCCTTGCGGGCGTAATACTGCGCCGCTTCAAAGAGCAGCCCGCCGTTTTCTCCGTCCTCCTCCAGCGCTTGTTCCATGATCCCGTCGGCAGTTTTCTCGTCGTATTCCGCCAAAGCGATGTGGGCGCGGTAGACCGGGATCAAAAAGGGTCTGCAAGCAGGCAGGGCGGCAACCTTCTCCAGATAGTCCCGCGCCTCCGCCGTGCGGTGATCCGCCAGCAGATTGTCGATGAGATAGTAATAAGGTAACGGTGCGGCGGGAGTCCCCTTATCCCTTTCGATGACTTCCTTGTAGAAGTCGATGGTGGAGGCGTGGTTGGCAACGTTCCAATCCCAGGTGTACTGCCCCTCCGCCTTGTCCAAAAGCCACTGGCAATCCTTCTCCTCCGGCTTGGCAAGGATCACTGCCCGTGCGTATTTCTTCACCCTGCGGGCATCCGCCTCCATGCGGTGATGGTACAGCCGCGCCAAAAGACGTTGAGTCTCCAAGTCCTCTTTGTTTTCCAGCAGGCGGTTTTTCAGGAATTCCTCGTATTCTCTGAACACGTCGGCAGGCAGCTCCTCCTCGGCGGTCAAACGGTTTTCCATGCGGCGAAGCTTCTGCTCCGGGGACAGATCGAAAAGCTCGTCGATGGACACCCCCAGCTCCTCTGCCAAGGCGGGGAGCAAAGAAATATCCGGCATGGTCACCGCCGTCTCCCATTTGGAGACGGATTGGGGGCTGATCCCCAAGTGTTCCGCCAACTGCTCCTGGGTCAGCCCGGAGCGGTAGCGAAGCTGCTTGATCTTTTTTCCAAGTTCCATAGTGGTGTTCCTTCCTTTCATATTATGTGTGCAGTATACCACCCCAAGGGCCAAAAAACCACAACGCAGATGGACAGGAAGAACACCTATGACGGGAGTTGCTTAAAGCTTCACTTTCAAGGTCACGGTGTCCCCGCAGCGTGTCTCCTCCAAAAGCCTTCCCTCGCCCCAATCGTATTCCACGCGGAAGCCGCCGCGGGAGGTAGCCTGAAGCAAAAGAATCTCCCCTTCCCGCTCCCATTCCACGGAAAGGGTGTTTCCAAGCCGTCGGTAGGCACCGGAGGCGTGGGTGATCTTTTTCAGCGTACAGGGTTTGATAACCACGTGGCAGGGATCCTCCAAGCGGGGATTCACGGCGATGCCGACGATATTTTCCATAAACCAATGGGAGATATCCCCGAACATATGGTGGTTCAAGGAAGTGAGCGGCCTACCGCCCACCTGCCGAAGCTCCTCCCCGTCCTCCGTTTGGTGGAACCGCTCCCACAGGGAGGTTTGTCCCTTCTTCACCCATTCCCCGTAGCTTGGGTAGGCGTCGTCGGTGATCATCTCCAACGCCAGGTCGCCGTAGCCGTAGCGGGACAGCACGTGAAAGATCTCCCGCGCTCCCAAAATGCCCGTTTTCAGCTTGTTGCCGTTTTCGCGGATCAATTCCACCAGCCGCTTCACGGCAGATTCGCACTCCAAGGGCGTGAGCATCCCGTAGGCGATCAGCAGGGCGTAGGCAGTCTGGGTCTCTACGGTACAAGCCCCTGCGGGAGTGACGTAAGCCTTGCGGAAATCTTCATAGATCTCCCCTGCCAGCGTTTCCGCAAAGGAGGCGGCCTCTGCCATGCCCGCCACGGCAAACAGAAGGGCGCTTTTCCTGCACAAATCGTAGCAGATCAGGGTGTCCGTAATCTCCAAGGGAGTGGTGGGAACGTCAGCCCCGATCTCACACCAATCCCCCAAGCCGAAGGCAAAGCCCGCCTCCTGCTTGCGGGTGGAAAGGTACTGCAGATAGCGGAGAAGGGCTTCCCCGTTCTCCCGCAGAATCTCCACGTCACCCGTGTATTTATAAACGTAATAAGGCAGATACCCCAGCACCCGATCCCAGGCGGGGCCGTTCCCCCAGGCAAAGCCCCAGCCGGTGGTGGGGACGATCCCCGGCAAGGCGCCGTCTTCCCGCTGGGCCTTGCGGATGCTGAACAGCCATTCTTTGAAATTGGTCTCACAGCCGAAGTTCAACAGCATATACTCCCCGGAGACTGCGGCATCCCCCGTCCAGCCGTTCTTTTCCCGATGGGGGCAATCCGTGGGAATGTGGTAGAAGTTGGAGCGCACGGCGTTCTTCGCCATGGCCTGCAGGCGGTTCACCGTCTCCATGGAGCAGGAAAAGTCCGTCAGCTCTTCAAACGCCGAGCTGTAAATATGGTAGGTGAGCAGATCCTCCGTGGCTTGGGCGGGGGTGATCCCCTCCACCTCCACGTACTGAAAGCCGTGATAGGTGAAGGAGGGCAGGTAAGTCTCCTCTCCTTCTCCGCGGCAGATATACACGTCCTTGTGGGCAAGGGCGCGGTTGGTGTCGTGATTGTACAGGTTCTCAAGATCCAATTCCCCGTCCTTTATCACCTCGCCGTAGGACAGGGTGATCCGCTGTCCCCGCTCTCCCTTCAGCTTCAACTCGCAAAGCCCTGCGCTGTTGCAGCCGAAGTCGTAAAGATAGCCGTTGCGATTGCGGGTGATCCTGCAGGGCTTGAGAGAGTTCAGCCTTGCGATGGGAGGCAACGGGCTCTCCCGCTGTTCCCCCTTGGGGAAGGGGGCAACGGAGCAAAACCTCCAGGCGGAATCGTCAAAGCAGGGGAAGCTCCAGCCGGGTTGCTCCAGCCTTGCGTCGTAATGCTCGCCGTAGCGCAGGTCGTCAAACAGGATAGGAGAATCGCTGTAACGGAAGCTCTCGTCCGCCTCCAGCACCGCCACCCCGTCAATTTCCAAAAGCACCGCCGCCTTGGGACTGCCTACGAAATCCCCTGTCTGCAGATCCCAGGTCCCACCGCCCACGGCGTTTTGCATCCCGTTACCCAGCAGAAGGCCGATGCAGTTCCTGCCTTGCCGCAAGTAAGAGGTGACTTCATAAACGTCGTAATACACCAGGTCATCGGGATTGGTGATCCCCGGAGAGAGAAAGCCGCGGGTAAGCTCTTTTCCGTTGAGGAACAGACGGTAAAATCCCAAGCCACAGACGGAAAGCTTGCCCTCGCCCGCGGAATCCAGGAAAAACGCCTTTCGGAGATAGGGGGCGCAAACAAACCGCTCCTCGGTGGAATGCTCCGTACTGCCGCAAATAAATTGCCTGAATTTCATTCTTCCACGTACTCCAGAATGTCGCCTGCGTCGCATTTCAGCACCTTGCAAATGGCGGCAAGGGTGGAAAAACGGATGGCGGTGACTTTGTTGTTCTTGATCTTGGAAAGGTTGACGTTGGAGATCCCCACCTGCTCGGCCAGGTCGTTTAAGGAGATCTTACGCTCCACCATCATTCTGTCCAGCCGCAATACGATCTTCCCCATGTTACACCAGGCCTTCCACGTCGTTTTCCAGCTTAATGCCGTGGCAAAAGAATTGGGTCATACAAAGCACCACAAGACCCACCACCAGGCCGTCCAGCCCGTTGGCTATTTCCGCCGCCTCTGCACCCAGCACAAGACGGGAGATCACGCTCATCACCATCCCCACCACGGGGACGAAAATGGAATAGAAGCCCACCTTGTAAAGCCGCTTGGCGTTGGCCTCGCTGAAGGGGGTGCCCTCCCCCGCAGAGCTGATCATAGCACTCAATTCATGGAAGATGGCCGCCATCAGCGCCAGGATCAAGGTGGCTCCGATGCCGAACAGTACGAAGGCCGTCATATCCACCTTGCCGTTTTCCACCGCCGCACGGATAGAGAAGCTGTAAACCTCCAGCTCCGCGCCGCAACACTCCTTTGCCTCAAAGGAAACGAAATACTTCACCCATGCGGGGTTCACCAAAGCGCACACCGTGGCCGCCGCCATCAACGCCGTGCCCACCCAGTGGAAGATCTCCACCACCTTGGTGACCACCTTTGCAATCTTGGGAATGCCCGCCATGTTCAGCATTTTTTTCATACGAATAACTCCTTCTTTTGCTTTTCTTGGTTCCATCATAGCATAAGTTTATTCGTTTGTCAATATGTTTTTATCGTTTATCGTTAAATTTTATTCGTTTCACGAAAAAAGCGGCACGCATTGCGTACCGCCAAGGGTTAAAAATTTTCGTCCCGGTGCCGTTGGGAAAGGAAATGAGGCCGACCGTTTTCCGGATAGAGATAATTGCTGAACTGCTCCGGACCGATACGCATATAGCGTTCCAGATCCGCCTTATTCAAAAGCACCACCTGCAAAAAAGTAGCCGTCCAACCAAAGCCCGCTTTACAGCGAAGCACGCCGAAATCCTCCAACACCTGCGGAAGCTCCAAATACGCCCCGATCATTTCGTCCACAGGATCTTCGTCTTGCCACCAGAAGCTGTGCCCGTAGGTCACGTACGCTTTCTCGCGGAAAGCATGGGTGGCAACCCGCATCAGCTGATCATAATACCAACGGATGTTATCCTCTTGCGTGAGGTCTTCCCCGCGATCCACAAACATCACGTACTCATTACGGACAGAAAAAGGCTTCGCTTCCATCTTGGGCAATTTATAAGCGCTTGCACCCACGGTCGCCAATTTCCAAAAGGGGAACTTTTCGTTGGGCGGGTAGACGAATACGTCTACGTGATACCCGCCGTCCAAAACTTGATGCAAAACCGTACACTCATCCTCTTTCGCCCCCAAATAGCGTTCCAGGTGCGCGCTCAGCTTCTCCATGTGTTTTAATTTCATAAAGCCGTTCCTTTCGCCGTCTTCACTCCGGCACCGTGATCTTCCCGATGATGTGCCGATTGAATTCCTCCAGCTCCTCCGCAGGGACCCAAAGCTCCTTGTGGTAGCTTGCCCCCACCGTCTGCACGGGGAATTTAGAGACGTAATCATCCTCGATCTCAAAGGAGGTCACGTATCCCGCATAGCCCGCCTCCGCGGAGGTCTTGTTCCAACGTTCGGTGATCTCCCGGGCGTATTTTTCGTTGAGCACGGGGTAGAAGATGGGCTGCTCCGGCAATCGGGGCGGATACCCACGGTAGCCGGAGGCCGCGATGAGATCAAGCTCGCCCCGCCCCACAGGTCTGTATAAACGCATTTTACGCTCCTTTTTGCTCTACGATCCGCCATTTCATGGATTTGGCGATCACGTAGCAGTTGTCTTCCATATGGTTCCGATCAATATACTCGCCGTCCAGCCAGAAGATCTCTTCCCCTTCAAAATGCACGGAGGTATCCAGAAATTCCCAGCCGTCTTCCTCAAGCTTCCATTTCCGTACAGCGTCAAACTCCAGCTCTACCACGGTGTTCCAAATACTGGTGACCAAAAATCTGAGCAACAGCTTTTTATCGTCGGGGTTTACGTAGCACCCGTTTTCATCTACGTTGAGAACGGCGCCGTTGACGTATTCCACGCCGATCAGGTACCCGTCGTGCAAGAAATTGGTCTTCTCCAAAAAGAAACGGATATCCTCATCGGTTTTGATGGTGTATGTTTTCACGTTTCTCGTTCCTTTCGCTCTATGATTTGTTCGCGTGCAAGCTTAAGCCCCTGCGCGGACGACCAACGCCGCCAAGAAGGACAAAACAAACGTGGCAACCAATATCCCCAGCCAAGCCGCAAGCTTTTTGGGGATGCTGTCCATTTCCCGCATGGCCCACAGGTTCACAACGATCATAACGCCCCAGATCAAGCCGCCGACGGCGCCACCCACCACGGGAACGATGGAGCAAAGATACGGACTATTCCCCCAGGCACTCATCAAGCCATAGATCAGCGCGCTGAAAAGGATCTCATACCAAGTGGGCTTCCGAGAGATCACCACGTTGTTACCCTCGATCTCCAAATGGGCGCCAAACCAATAGCTCCCCTTTGCGGTAACGCGGATCACCCGGTCCCCCGTGTCGTAGAGAAAAACGTTTTTCCGCTCCTTGACAAGCTCTTTGCCCCCGATGAAAACGGCCTTTTTTCCGCTCCAGAAGTTTTCGTCGTAAGAAATCTCACCATAGGAATCGTGCCGAATCGTAATGAACATAATACCCTCCTTGTTTTATTGAGCTGAGATCAAAATCTCCCTTTTCATCAGCAGTATACCACACGGTCAAATGAATGTCAATAGTAAATACGAGATTCCTGGAAAAATATCAAAAGCGCCTCCGAAGAGACGCTTTTTGAAATCGGTTATACTCTTGCAAACACGTAATACCCGGGTTCTGCGCCGCCGTAGAGATAGTCGCCGCTTTTCCATTCCATGAACAGGTAGTCCCTGCCGCCGATGGTACGGATCTCATAGGCACATGCGGTGTGATTCCACTTCCGCAGGACGTAGCCCTTGGTCCAGGTCTGCATATGGTCGCCGCAAATGACCTCGTTGCCGTAGCGGCTGATCACCTCTCCGCCCGCCTTGAATTCCACGGTTTTGAAGAACAGATCTTTCCGAGGCGGCTCTTCCGGGTCGTAAGCTGCCGCATCCTCGCAGAAATCGCAGGCGATCCACTTGCCCAGAACAGACGGATCCTCCGCGAAGGGCAGATCGACCTCATCCTTCCGCGCCAGCTCCTCCTTACGGTACGCCACGTCGTCAATTTGGCAAAGCACCAGAACGGTAGGTCTTCCGCCTCTGCGGTACTCGTAGGATTTGAAGGTGACGAACATATACCGCTGACCGCCGTACTCCTCTACGGTGTAGTCGTTCACGAAGGCGCTGTCCCCGAAGCGGCAGATCAGCTTGCCTTTGCTCCAGGCATAACACCAATACTGCTCCCCGCCGGGGAGGAAGCAGATCTCACGAGCCTTGGGTTGCCTGGGGCACACGCCGCCGTAGAAGTCCTCCTTCACGGCGTATTCTCCCACGGTCTGCCACTTCCCCACCACGGAAGGATCGTCCTCAAAGAGAACGTTGGTATCCTCCCAAATAGGTTCGGCCTTATCCTTCAGCTTCACTGCATCACAGGCCACGTATACCCGGTTGGAACCGGGTTCTCCGTAGGTGCGGTGAGTGGAGATCCGCTGGTAGCCCTCCCGATGAAGGGCATCTTCCACCTCTTCCCGCAGTTGGTTTTGGAGATTCCCGTCGTCAAAACGGCTTTTGGCAACGGTGATCCCCCCGTAATCTGTAAAAATAACGCTCATGTCTCTCGTTTCTCCTAATAACAAGTCCCGAGCCTCCCGCAGGCTTTCCATCGCCTTGGTCAGCTCCTCGCGTTTGGATTCAAACAAGGAGAGGAGCTCCTCTTCTCCGGCTTTCAGCAGGGTCTTGATCTCCGGCAGGGAGAACCCCGCCTTCTTCAAGGCCGTGATCCGAAAGAACACGGGAATCTGCTCTTTGGCGTAATAGCGGTAGCCCGTGAAGCGGTCTACGTAGTCCGGGGACAACAGCCCCTCCTTGTCGTAGTGCCGCAGGACGGATATTTTGGTACCGCAAAGACTTGCAAACTCGCCGATCTGCATATATACTCACTCCATTCGCAGCCCGCTGTTGCGGGCGGTCGCTAACGATTTTGTGCGCGAAACCACAAAATCACGTTTGAAAAAGGACCTCTTTTTCAAACTTGTTCTCCTTGTGAATTGCTTACGTAGGATCCTTACGAGGGCATTATAAACCTGAAGTTAGGGTGAGAGTCAAGAGGTTTTTCGAAAAAAGTTATTTTTTTATTTGCTTGCGGTAGTTATATACGACACCGCCTTCCACGGTTTCGTGTGAGAACCACGAAAAGCCTCTGGAAGTCAGTTCCTCATCAGGCGATTCACGGCGGAATTCATCGTCCCCGTTGCAGATCACCAGCCAACCGCCGTTTTTGGTAATGCGCGTGATTTCTCGAATTTCTTCCTCGTAGAAATCTCCAACCACGTGACCGCTGAGAACGGCATCAAAGGTATCGTCTTCAAAGGGCAAAGACAGCACTTCGCCGTCCAAAACCTTCATATTGGAAAGTCCTTCAGCCTTGATCCGATCCCGCATATATTCCCGTAATTGGTCGCAAGGCTCGCTGGCATACACCCTCTTTGCCACTTTGGCCGCCGCAAACGCTAATCGTCCCGTACCGGCGCCCACGTCCAGAACCACCCGATCCTTCAGATCCACCAATTCGTGCAAATACTTAGGATCCCAATTCCGGATATAATTCACGCCTTCCATAACCTGTGGATACGCATATACCACAAAGGTCTCGTGGAATTGCAGAATAGACGTTTCCGCGCTCCGCATCTCTTCTTCGCTCCAACCGGCAAAAGGAACTTGGCGCACGCGGCCCAGAAAAGCACTGCATTCCGGTGCTTTTTGGCAGGCGAACTCATAGACGTGAGGGTAGCAGTACAACGCTTTTGCCATGTCGGCAAGGTAATCACCGTCGTAATGTGGGCAATCTTGAAAGATCCACCGCAACACCCACCGATCCAAAAGCAAAATGCAATTCATGGTATACTCTTTTCCGTCGATCCAATTATAACGCATAACAACCTCCGCGCCACCATTGTAGTTTAAGAAAACTATACCATATATCTCGCAGAGAATCAATCCTATATCAAAAAACGATGTATACCGTCGGTTGACTTGCCAAGCAATTCCCCCACAAGAAGTTTATTTCAAATAAGGCTTCCGTCTGCCGTCGTAGTTGACGTAGAAGTGGTTGGGAACGTCGATCATTTCCCGGGCGAAGATGAGCATGGACGTAAAAGAAGGTCTGGGGCGGAACTGATAGAGCTCCACCAGTTGGTCGTCTATCTCCGCTTCGGTTCTGCCCAAAAGATGCCACCTCAAAAGCTCCCCGATGATCTGCTTTGCCTTCTCCTCGGGCAAGCCCAGCTCCCGCATCAACAGCTTTTCGGTGAAGGAATGCACGCCATCCCGCCGATGCAAGAACAACAGCGTGTTGAAAAATGCCGGATCGGAAAGCGTCCCAAACAATGGGGGATAATCGATGCCGTCCAAAAGAGCCTTCTCCCTGTCCGCCGTCTCCGGCACCGCCAGAAAATACTGCATCCGGTTGAACAGCCCCATCTCCGTATACCCGTGATCGGAAAGGATGCGGGAATATACTTGGTCGTTCGGGTGATGCTCCGCGGCCTCCTGCTTCAGCGTTTCCGGATCGGAAAAGATCTTCCCGAAAATCGATTGCTGGATCATCCAGCAAAGCTCAAAGGCTCTGGAGATGCGCTCCTCTTCCCGCGTTCCCGTGATGTCTGCAAAAATTGCCTCTTGAATATCGCCAAAGCAGCTCCCTCTCCCGAACAGCGTGTCGATGGAAACGCCGAAGTATTCCGCGATCCCGGGCAACAGCTCCGTGTCGGGCACTCCCCCGTTTTCCCATTTGGAAACCGCCTGGGCAGTTACCCCTACGTGCTGTGCCAGATCCTCTTGCCGAACCCCTTTTTCCTTCCGCAGCTCGGCTATTCTTTTGCCTATGGTCGTCAGTTCCATAAAATACCTCCGATTGAAATTTTTCATCGTCCGCGCTTCCGATGGTTTTATGATACCACAACTTTCGGTTGTTTGCAAGAGAGGCGAAATTGCATAAAACAACCCCGGGTTGATTTCCAAAAAAAAAGCAGACCGCCCGAAAGCGGTCTGCTATGCACGTGCTCGCGGTATAAAACGAAGTGACTGATCCACGTTCGTTGCGACACAAACTTTTCCACACCATGACAATTCTCTTTTTGAATAGAGATGCATTTTGTTCTTATTCAATTTTTACCGCAAGCAAGTTGCACGTGAAGTTTTCCGCACTAATTTTTCACCCCTCTGCGGCGAATCATTCCTATGGTGCAAAAGATCGCAGACAACAGCAGCAGCGTCAGGCAGATCAGCAGATGGACGTTATTTTCCAAGGTCACGCCGATTTCCCAAGAAAGCAGATCCGCCCGAAGCACGTTGGCGTCGTTCAGCTCCTTTTGGAGTGCGGGATCGTTCAGCTTCAAAAACAGGGGCGGCAGGTACAAGAAGACGTCCGTCAGAAGCAACACCAAGCCGGTCTTGACGAAGCGATTCGTCTTCAAAAATCGAATGCTCAACAGCAAATTCAGCGACAAGTAAATCCCCGCCACGATGGGGAGGGCAATGGAGCAATACCACCACCGGGAGGCGTATCCTGCCGCCAGGGTGTACCCGTTGATCAGAAGCAGAAGTCCGTTCAGCCCAAGGAAATCCACCAAGAGGGAAAGAAAATCGTTGTATTTTCTGACTCTTTCAAATACGGCGTATTTTGCAATATAAATGGGTGTAAAGAGAACCACCAGGCCGAACAGCACCGAGGCCGCCGCCACCCAAAACCAATCCCCTGCCGTGTATAAACAGCACACGCCCAAAAGCAACGCCAACGCGGTATACATGGACAGCGGGACGAACAGCAGTCTGTTCTTTTTGATCAACCCCGGGAGATTCGTACAGGTGAAGGCAAGCAGTAAAGCGGACGCTACGATCCAGAACCAGGAAAGGGTATGCTCCACCGCCAAATTGCAAATAAAGCAGGTCAAAAGCGCCACGCCGTAAGAAATATAGAAGAATAAGCTCCAGGACAGAGAGACTGCCCGCCATCTTCTCGCCTGCACCTTCTCCTCCCTGGCGCGGTTGTCGATGCTTGCGGTGATCAGCTCGTGCTCGGTCACGCCCAGGATCTCCGACAATTTGGGGAGCAGGCTGATGTCCGGACGAGCCACGTTCTTTTCCCATTTGCTTACCGCCGATTCGGACACGTACAACAGACCCGCCAGCTCCTTTGGGTCAGATTCTTTTCCGCACGCAGCCTTCGGATAAATTCACCGAAATTCTTTTCCACGTTCAATGCCTCCCGAAAATGTTTTTGCGGGGGAAGTATAGCACGATTTCCCCGCGATTGCAAGGTAAAACGGCAAAGAAGCGGCTTGAAGATCTTTCAAGTTTCTAAGAATCACTTCAAACACGCCCCGAAGGGAGCCACGTCCACGTCGCCGTGGAGAGCTTCGTAGTCCTCCCCCAGGAAGCAAGCGAAGGTGGAGATCGCCTCAAACCCCATCCTGCGGTATTCCGCGATGTCACACTCCATGGCTTCTCTGTCCAGAACGAATTTTGCCGGGGGCTTTTTCCACCCGGAATACAGGGAGTTATCGTACCAATATTCCAACACCTTCGGGGGCTCCCCACCAAAGAAGTCCATCAGCGGGCGGATCATTTCTTTTTCCTTGGCGATCCGCTCCGAGGCGTCCTCTCCCGTGGCGGTATACTTGGCAAAGGGTGCGTATTCCAGGAAGACGCCCTCCTCGGGAGACACGGCCCCGGGCGGGACGATGCTGTCCACGTAGGCCAGGTACGCCATGCGGGCGGTGGGGATCTGCTTTCTGATCTCCCGCAACATACCTCTTACCGCCATCAATTGCTGATCCGAGGGGGATAAATGCTTGCACTTTGGACAATGGCAATGGAGGTCACGTCCGTCGTCCATCCAGAAATAGAAGGCGGGACGGCTCCCGTACAAGGCGAGGGCCAGCTCTGCGGCACGACGGGAAAACAACGCCATGGCTTCGGGGTTGGAAACGCAGAAGTTCCAATCTTTCGTCCGCTCTCCCTGCTCATTCATGCGGAAATAGTCGGGATGCTCCGCAAAGAGAGCCCTGGGCATCAGGTAGCCTGCGGCGTGGATCTCGTATTCCACCTCCAGCCCACGGGACAGGGCATAGTCGATCAGCGCTCTGAATTCCTTGGTTTTGATCCGCTCCAGCAGATCAGCAAGGGAAGCCGCCGCATCCATACCCCCTACGGGATGAATGCCCAGCACGTCCACCCCCGCATCCGCCAGGCGGTGGATCCATTTTTTCGATACCTCGTCGGGATGGATGATCATACTGCTTTTCATAAGAATGGCCTCCTTTGGGTTACTTTTTCATCTGCCGCAGGAACAAAAGCACCGCGGCGGCCAATGCGGCAAAGGCGTACCCCAATACCCACCACAGGTGGGGGAAGATCCCGCCATAATTCCCTGCCAGAACGGCCCGTTCCAGCTCTACGGCGTGGACGAAGGGAAGGGCGTAGGCGATCTCCCGAAAGATCCCGCCCACCAGCTCCAGGTCGAACCAGATTCCCGACAGCCAGGCGGAAAGGTTGGTCAAAAGCCCTCCGCAGATGCCTCCCGCCTGCTTATCCGTGAGAACGCTCCCGAACAGCAGGCCCAGGGCGATATAGAGAAGGGAGACGGGGATCATGAATACCACGGCAAACAGGATATTCACCGTAAGCTCCAGCCCCAAAAGGAGTGCCGCGGCGTAGCAGATCGCGCTTTGGGCCACTGCAAAGGGGAGGATGGGTAGGGTGTATCCCAGAATGAAATCCACAGGCGTTAAGGGGGTGGTATACAGCCGTTGCAACAGGGAGCCGCCCCTGTCCTTGGCGATCAAGGTAGCGGAAAAGAGGGTCATAAAGGAAAGCCCGAACACCGTGATCCCCGGGGCAAGCTGTTGAATCTCAAACAAGGATACGGGAATATTGGCCTGGATGGCGGTCAACAATAGGAGCAAAACCAAGGGGAACCCCAATCCGAAGGCCAGATTCAAGGGATCCCGCAGGATCTCCTTGGCGTTTCGGGTGGCAAAGGTCAACATTCTCATTTTACCCCCTCCTTCACGATGCGGATAAAGGCCTGCTCGAAGTCCTCCGTCCC
Source organism: Clostridia bacterium (assembly GCA_017516825.1). GTDB lineage: Bacteria > Bacillota > Clostridia > Oscillospirales > CAG-382 > Coliplasma. Next base: position 52,612 of record JAFXBC010000060.1, read on the forward strand.
TGCCGCCGTTTTGATCTCTTTGGCGGTGCCGCAAAGGAGGAGCTTGCCGTCCTTCATAATGGCGATGCGGTCGGAGAGTGCCTCTGCCTCCTCCATGTAATGGGTGGTCAGGATCATGGTGACCCTCCCCTTCAGAGAACGGATCAGATCCCAAAGATCGCTTCTGGCGATCACGTCCAGCCCCAGGGTGGGCTCATCCAGAAACAGGATCTTAGGCTCACTGATCAACGCCATGGCGATGCTCAACCGTCTCTGCCACCCGCCGGAAAGCTTCCCCGCCTTGCGGGAAAGGACACTTTCCAGATGCAAAAGCTCTGTCATTTCCTTGACCTTGACGTTCCGCTTCTCCTTGGGGAAGCCGTAGACACCGCAGATCAGCTCCAAGTTTTCTTTTACGGTAAGCCCCGGAGCGACGGCTGTCTCCTGGGGAGAGACCCCAAGGAGGGCTTTCACTTGGTCGGCCTCCGTGGAAATGCTTTTCCCCATAAGCAACGCATCCCCTGCGGTGGGCTTTGCCAGGCAGGAAAGCATTTTGATGGTGGTGGTCTTCCCCGCGCCGTTGACTCCCAACAGGGAGAACAGCTCCCCTTCTTCGATGGAAAGGGACAAAGAATCCACCGCCACCACGTCGCGGTAGCGTTTTGTCAAGTCACGGATCTCAATTGCTGTCATGCTCTGCCTCCTCAATATGCCTTGCACAGACACCCTTGTATACGTCGGTGATCATCTCGCTGATCAGTTCCCACTCCAATGTCAGAAAAGAGGTGGCCTGCATAGTAGCAACGCCGTGAACGCAAGCCCACATCTCCATGTGCAACCGCTCCGCCCGCTTGCGGGAAAGGCCATTTGCCTCCATGATCATCTCCACGGAGGCGGTAAAATCCGGGGAAGGGAGCAAGCTGCCTCCCCTTCTGTCCCGCATAAACAACAGCTTGAAAAGCTCCCGCTCCTCCGCCGCAAAGCGGATATACGCCATGCCGAAGGACTTGTATCTGGGATACTTTCCGCTTTCCGCTTCCTTCTGCAGATATTCCAGGTAGAAGCCGTAGGCCTCCTGAAGCACAGCCTCCTGCAGATCCTCCATGGTGGCGAAGTTGGAAAACACAGGCTGGGTGGAGCAGTTCAACGCCGCGGCAACCGCTCTGGCATTGACGGCCTCCGCTCCCCGTTCCCGCGCCAACCCCACGGCGGTCTTGATGATCTCTTCCTTTGTAATTCTCACCTTTGGCGGCATAACGCACCTCGTAGCATATCATTTGTTATATATCAGTTGTTATTTTATCATAAAGGGCGGTATTTGTCAATAGAAAAAGACCGCAAGTTGCGATCTTTTCTTCGAAATACGGTAACGGTAGGGCGATCACGGATCTGCCTCGCAAGAGATATCTCCCTCAACGCAGATCCGGAAGTATTCCTCCTCCCGATCACAGGGCTGATCAAACGCAGTTCGGTAGGCCTTGGTTTTTTCCTTGTCAAAGGTTACCTTTGCAGAGCGTATTTCTATGGTTTGCATTGCCACCCTTCCACCTCCTACAGTGGTGAATCGTCACTCGCCCTCCGCAAGCTCCAGGATATAGGTTGTAACACCCTCTTCGCCGTGGCATACCACCTCCAGCGTGGTGTCGCTCCAACGAAGCTCATCCAGATTGTAGACGGTAATATTTCCTCCGTCATTGCCAATGACGATGGTTTCCTTGTCCAGAACGACCCCTTCGGCATCCAGAACACGGAGCTCTGCCCCCACAGGCCCATAAGGCCACCCGGGGGCGCCCACCTGATACAGCACGAATTCATACGCACCGTCGGGACTGTATTCCCGATGCACCTCCGTTTTCTTGAATCGAACCTCATAGACCAGCAAAGAAACGAAGACCACAGCGGCAACGAAAAGCAAAATGAAAACGGTGAGAATAATTTTCTTAAAAAGTTTCATTTGGTCACCTTTCCGATATTCTTCCTATACTCAAACAGACGGTACAGCTTTTTGGAGACCCCGCCTGCGTACAACTTAGAGAAAACAAACCGTTCAATTCCTTTCAACTTGTCTATATATTCCCGGGGCGTCATGGCGTGTTCCTTTGCGAAGGCAAGCTCCCCGTTGTTGTAGAGATTGGGGTCGTCGATGCCGTAGACCCGGGTAACACCCACCGAGCCAACGGGATTTCTCCGCCCGGACATCCTTGCGGCAAAGGTGGTGTAGCAATCCACCAAAAGGGCAATTCTTTCAAACCGTTCGCAAAGCGCCCCGGTCAAAGCCCTCATTTCCTCGTCGGTCAGGTACATGCTCACCCCTTCCATCACAACGATGGCAGAGGTGCAATTTTCAACAGCCGTAAGCCAAGTGCGCTCTCTCGCCTCCCCCGGGACCATTCGGTAGGTTGCCGTCTCGGCATAGTAACGCTTCCGCTCCGCTATGACCTCCGGGAAATCCACGTCGTACCACGAATGACTCCCGGCACCCACTCTCAAAATGCGGCTATCCATCCCGCACCCAATGTGGATCACCACCGCATCCGGCATTGCTTCCATCTGCCGTGTCAGCCATTGGTCAAACACCGCCGAACGGATGCCCATATAGTAAGCAAGATATTTGGATTTCGCCTTCCCTTTCAACGGAAAGCCCTCCGATTCCCAGATCTCCTCCGCCTTGGGGTCTGCAAGAAACAATCCCTTTTTGCTCACAAAAGATTTTCCGTATAAAGGAATGTACAGCGTTTTATTCACAGCGTTCATAGATTCACCCGTCAGGTCTTGTTGGTGAGATCAGTATACCACAAAAGGAAGGCGTTTTCAAGAAGAACACGCGCAGGAGAAGGGCGTATCCATGCAGCCTTGCAACTCGTTCGGCTCTGTTCATCCCATCCGCTTCGTATAGATGGGTTTTTCCTCGTCGGGGTCTGTCAAACCGCTGTCGGCAAACCCCATCTTACTCCAAAAGGGAACGCCGGTGACGGAATCGGGGCACAGGTAAAACTTTGAAGCACCGTCCCCACGGAGGGTTTCTTCGATGTGGAACCAAAATGCTTTTCCCAAGCCCTGTTTTCGGTACGCGGGACGAATATAAAACCCCATCACCGTCCCGTAACCCTTTTCCAGCAGACCGTATACCGTGCCCGGATCGACGGCAAACATCGCGATCCCAACAGGCATACCCTCCAGGAACATGACCTCAAAATGCATATCCTTTCGGCTCCCTTGAATGGCGATTCTTTTTTCCAAGCCCTCCAGGATTTCCGCCTCATCCGGGTCTTTCCCCTGGTGGCCGCGAACCTCTTTGATAAACGGAACCCAAAGCTCTCTTGCCGTTTCACAAAGGCAACGATCTTCTTTGTAAATTTGCGCGTAATTGATCTTTTTCATAAGCATCACCTCGAAAAAGATTTTAACCCGCGGCTGATTCATTGTCAATCAACCTTTGGTTGACGGAAAAGGCAAATTGGCGAGGCATGTTTGGCGACCGGTCAAACTTTCCGTAGAGCACTTGACAACCGAACAGCTTTGTGATACAATAGCGACCAATAACTTTCGAGGATATCATCATGAATCACTTTATCTCTCTTTCCACCCGACGCCGACGATGAGGCTTGTATCACTTTCAGGTACAGGCTTTATTTTGCTGTGTGCCTTTGGGAAGTGAGTTGAGATAAGATTCCAACACCGTATGGCATCACAGCTATACGGTGTTTTTTATGATTTGGAGGATATCAAAATGAAATTCATAACGGATTTATTATCGAATATTTTTATGACCGCATTTTCCCAGTGCGGATATGACAAAGCTCTTGGGAAAGTCGTCGTGTCGAACAGGCTTGATCTTTGCCAGTTTCAATGCAACGGAGCGTTGTCAGGTGCTAAGCAATACAGAAAATCGCCTTTGTTGATCGCAAAAGAAGTGGTTGCTCACATTCCGGAGAACGAAATGATCGGTTCCTTAGAGGTGGTTGCTCCCGGATTCATCAACGTTTCTCTTAAAGACGAGTTTTTGATGAACTACGTACAGGAAATGTATTTCGATCAACACATGGGTATTCCCCAAGCGGAGCAAGAGGAAACCATCGTGCTGGACTATGGCAATCCCAACGTTGCGAAGCCCCTTCACGTAGGGCACCTGCGTTCCGCCATCATAGGCGAAGCGCTGAAACGGATCGTAACCGCGACGGGCAGAAAAGCTATCGGCGACGTACATTTGGGCGATTGGGGGTTGCCCATGGGATTGGTTCTGGCAGAGCTTGAAGACAGGTATGGAGAAAACCTCCCCCTCTTGACGACAGAGCTTTTGAACGAGGTATACCCCTGTGCAAGCAAGAAAAGCAAAGCGGATCCCAACTTTCTTGAAAAGGCGAGAACCATGACAGCCAAGCTGCAAAAGGGGGATCCCGCCTATCAAGAAACCTGGAAAACAATGGTAGCACTCTCTGTTGAAGACATCAAGAAAACCTACGCCCGTCTTGGCGCAACGTTTGATTATTGGTACGGAGAGAGTGATTCCAGCAAATACGTTCCCGAATTGCTTGAAATATTGAAGGCCAAGGATATTCTTGTGGAAAGCGAGGGCGCACAGGTGGTCGAGGTGGCAAAAGATGGTGATAAACAACCCATCCCGCCCACCATTGTCATCAAATCCAACGGCTCTGAGGGATACGCAACCACGGATATCGCCACCATCATCCAGCGGCAAAGGGATTTCGCTCCCGATCAGATCTGGTATGTGGTAGATTTCAGACAAAATCTCCACTTCACGCAAGTATTCCGCACGGCTCAAAAAGCCGAGTTGATTCCCAGCACAACGAAGCTCACCCATTTATGCTTCGGAACCGTGAACGGAAAAGACGGCAAGCCTTTCAAAACCCGCGACGGCGGCGTGATGCAGTTGTCCGATCTTCTTGACGCCGTGGTAGACTGCGCATACGAGAAGTTAAAAAGCTCCGACAACGCAGAGGAAGCTGCCAAGAAAGAAACCGCGGAAAAGATCGGCATCGCCGCAATCAAGTTCGGCGATCTTATCAGCCATTATTCAAAAGATTGCATTTTCGATTTGGATAAGTTTATGGCTTCCGAGGGAAAGACGGGGGTGTATTTACTTTACGTGGTTGCAAGGATCAATTCTATCCTGCGGAAGTACGGAGGCAACGGCAATACCAAGTTAAACGCCGTTTATTCCGAAGGAGAGCGGGATCTTTTGCTGAAGCTCGCCCTCAGCGGAAATGCGTTTCTGGGAGCGTATACCGAAAAGTCACCCAACATTCTTTGCGAAAATGCTTACCAAATTGCAGTAGCTTTTTCAAAATTCTACCACGACAATCGCATTCTCGGCGAAACGGATCCGAGCAAGAGATCCTCCTGGATCTCCTTGTGTACCATCGCAAAAGCGATCCTTGTCAAGCATCTGGATACCTTGGGCATTGAAACCGTGGATGTGATGTAATAGAAAACGCCGTCGAAAGTAACCTCTTGGTCACGCTCGGCGGCATTTTGATTTTTTGTATACAAGAGCAGATCATTGCTCGACTTACTTTTTATAACGTTAAAATAAGAGCGCTCACAAGAATCGGCAACAGAAACAAAGGACAAGTCACCGTAGACACCATTCTGAACGCTCGGTTTTGAGCCATTTTACGAGAAACAAGAGAAAGAATCGCTCCAAAGACGGAAAGAAGAACAACTCCAAACACATGTATGTCTGTCCCGACACCTAAAAGCGCATGTCCGCTTTCTCCGCTCGCTGTAAACTCGGCCAATTGAGCATTCACGTCAATCGCGCCGGCGATGCTAAAATACAATTCAAATAGAAATAACGCAATCATCAGCACGAAAAGAAAACAAGAAAAGGCCTTTTTCATAGAGACACCTCCTTTCATGTATTTGAGCATATCATATAAGCGTATTTCGTTCAATATATTTTCAAGATCGCAAGCCAAAAATTCAAGATCAAAAGGTGGGGAAAAGGTGCACTGGTGATAGAGTGTTAGTTTTTCAAAAAGAAAAAAGCCCTTGAAAACCAAGAGCTTCGTATGGACTCGGCTACACGCCGACGTGTGAGGCCATGCAACCCTTCGGGTTGGATGAGCGCGTAGTACAAAATGATTACATAATTGCCAACGGAGTCAGCTTTTCGATTATTCTCTTTATACGAGGATCATCCCGCAAATGTGCATATTGCTCTTTTCTCAAAGCCTTTAATATCAACCCCGACTGGTTCTCTTTATGATCTTTGGTTGCATCATCCGAAGAGTAGGACGCTTGATTCACCATAAAAGCAGTATACATTCCATCTCCACGCAGATCATAACATATGGCATGTTCTGCCGCTTTTTCAAAGCAGGATATCGTTTCCTCACTTTTGTCAAGCTTAAAATAGTCGTCCCCCATTCTTTGATAAAACAACGACAATCTGCAATGATAAAAACCGTAATTCCCATCAGGATAGAGCAACTTAAAACAATCGATTGCAAAGCTTCGCGCTTCAATCGCTTCCTCGGGGGAATAATTCCCCTTGTTTATGAGGACGTTAACGTTGCCCACAATTAGATCCATAAGCGTTTGTATATTTGTTTGACAATATTTAACTGCCTCTTGCCCGTTAAGCAAATGAGGCATCATTTGATTCACCGTTACATGATAGATAGGTGCCATCTTCGCATATTTTTTGGCAGTTTCTATATCCCCTTTTCTAAAGTAAGTGTAACAAAGAGACTGAATTGCCCCACCACGTAGTACATTATCTGTGGATTCTTGCATAATGCGTTCGCCATATTCAATGATCTCGTCAGCGTTTTTCTCTCTGCTTTCTGCCTGTAATGCATACATCAACCCATGCAAAACGGATAAGTCATTGGGAAATTCATTTTTCGCCTTTCGCCACAACTCAATTCTCTCTAAGTTCTTTCCCAAGCGAGCAAGTTCTGTGTTTTTTTCTCTGTATTCTTCAATTTTCTTTTCTTTTTCAAATTTTCCCACACCAAGAAGATCATCAATACTCACATTGTAGAAGGCTGCGATTGCAGGCAAAAGCGTAATATCGGGATAACCTTCATCGCGTTCCCATTTTGAAACAGCTTGCATGGTGATGCCAAGATGTACCGCAAGTTCCTCTTGCGTATTCCCCTTCTCTTTACGCAGCTTTTTCAATTGTTCACTCAATAATATGTTCATAGTTTCCTCCATAAGAAAGTAACAAGCGCCTGTTCTGAACACATTATAGCAAAGAACAAATCAAATTACAATAACCGCATTGTTCAGTTGCGGTTGTATTTATAAACGACAGGTTTAGAACAAAAGTCGCAGGTTCAAGCCCGCAACCGCAACGCAACAAATCACGCCAAAGGGATGTATGGAATCAATCCGAAGGAAAACACGCGCCGGCGCGTGACGCCATACGCCCGACGGTGATTCTATACACGACTACGTCGTGATTCCATACCAATCATTCGGATTGGACAGAAAAAAGACCGTTCGAAAACGGTCTTTTTTCTTGTACTCATAGTACAAAAATGCAACTCTATATATCTATATATATGAAGATTTGCGAAGCAAATCAACCTTTCCACTTTTTCACTATTCACTATTACTTCTTACCTAAAATTCCGTACACGCCAAATCAGTGAAAAGTGAAGAGTGAAGAGGTAATAAGTAAAAATTCCGCACACTTGCGTGTACGGAATTTTTTGAGGTTACAGGACAAAATTACAACTCATCATTCAAGTCGTTTTCTTTTTCTATCTATTATTTCTTGAATCGCAGAAATCAAAAAGGCGCCAAGCGGAGTAAGTGGAATAAAAATCCAAAACAAAATCTCCAAAATAGAACTTATAATCCAAATGTTTTGCGATACCTCTACGTAATTTCCGTGATCACCAACAAAATATTTCCCTGCTTCTTGATAACCATTTCCTGCGCTGCCGCCAATGACCATTGAAAACACAAAGAACGTCAAAATTATGGTGATCCCTAAAGCAAGCCAAATAGTAATATAAATGTTTCCTTTACTTTTTTTCATATCGCACCGCCTTTCTTCGTTTCATTATATCATAATACCGAATATTTTTCAATATAAAATAAAAAAAGCGCTTTTCGACCGTAGGGAGAAAAGCTACCTTACCTTTTCACTATTCACTATTACCTCTTACCTAAAATTCCGTACACGCCAATTTAGTGAAAAGTGAAGAGTGAAGAGGTAATATGCTCCCCCTGCTGGGCTCGAACTCAGCTAAACTTCGAGCCGCTCCGCGTCTCTCGTCGCAAATCCCACAAAAGCGGAATTTGCCCCTGCTCGCGACAAAGTCGCGAGCAGAACGTGCTTTGCCTCGAACCCTACAAAAAAAGAAATGAAAAACAGACCGCCGATGGCGATCTGTTTTTCATGGGCACATAGGACGGAATTGCAACTCGTAAAATCACGGCGAAGCCGTGTATGAAATCCGCAGCTTGTCTGCGGTATGGAATCAACACAAAGTGTTGTATGTAATCAATCCGAAGGAAGATACACGCTGACGCGTGATGCCATACGCCTAACGGCGATTACATACTCACCTGCGGTGAGATTACATGCCAATCCTTCGGATTGGATAGAAAAAAGACCGTTCGAAAACGGTCTTTTTTCTTGGCTCCCCCTGCTGGGCTCGAACCAGCGACAACCTGATTAACAGTCAGGTGCTCTGCCAACTGAGCTAAGGAGGAATATGTGTTGGCATCGACCTATCTTCCCGGGCCGCTTCCAGCCAAGTATTGTGGGCACAGACGAGCTTAACTTCCGTGTTCGGAATGGGAACGGGTGGACCCTCGCTGTTAAAGACACCAACTTATGGAACGCAGTATTGTCTGCGATCGTTTTGACTTTTTGAAAAAGAATAGGAGAAAGTTCTCATGAATCGAAGTAGTTCAAGCCCTCGGTCAATTAGTATCGCTCAGCTGAACACGTTACCGTGCTTACACCTGCGACCTATCAAACACGTAGTCTA
>JAFXBC010000061.1 GCA_017516825.1 Clostridia bacterium
GAGAGTAGAGCATTTTTGGTTCCTCCGTTTCTGGTTACTCGTCATTTCCATTTTAACGGATTTCTTCCAAATATGCTCTACTTTTTTCAAATTTTTTCGTAGTTCTACTTGGTTACCCCAACATTTATTATAGAACCGAAATAAGACGGATCCCACCGCCCGAAGACATTTCGGGCGGTTTTTTCCGCAAGGAAAAAGAATTTCCCTCTCCCTCTTGACAAATAGCACACGGTGTGCTATAATATCTATGAGAACAGCACACGGTGTGCTGGCTCTCGCCCCCCCTTTTTTTTGCTGCAGGATTCCTCCCCCAACGGAAAGCCTCATTTCCGGGAATCCTGCAGCACCCTCTTACCATCTCTCGGAGCGGACTTCCGCTCCGAAAAAAATATACAGCACACGGTGTGCTGAAAAAGGTGTTTGTATGAATCCTGTAAAAATCGTTCCGGACTCCTCCGCCGATCTGACGGCCCATCTGGACGCCTACAACCGCACCGCCACCCCCTACAAGCGGGTTGCCAAGCTGAAGGTGCGTTCCGCCGAGTTCCCCAAGAACACCCTGCGGAAGATCAAGCGCTTCGAGCTTGACACGGCCATTGATTGATTTCTCCTTTCCTTTTCTCTATAAAAAACAAAAAACGCTGTGGTTTTCGTGTTTTCCACAGCGTTTTTTGTTTACTCTTATTCTTTGCCGTTTCTGGCTTCCAGCAGCTTGGCCTCCTGCTGTAAATACAAGATCTCCGTGGCAAATGCCAGCTTGGTGACCACGTTTTCCTTGGTGGGGTAGCAATAGAAGGAATCGTTTTCCGTGGAGATATCCACGCAATCGAAGGGCTTGATGTAGCAGTAATCGTATTCCACGTGCAGACTATTGGTCTGGATGGGGGCGCGCCGGATGCGGTATTCCGCCCCGTTGTGTTCCCCGGTGAGCAGGAAGCCTTCTCCGGGCTTATGGGAAAGCTTGCCCTTCCCCAAGGCCTCGAACCTCCAGCACCTGGGCAGGGAGAAAACCTCCACCTCGTCCTCAAAGGAATAGGTGCCGGAGGCGATCTGCTCCTCCACCTGCGTCCGCTCCCAGGCGAACCAATCGGGAACGCGGGTGAACTCCGTCTCCCCTTCCTTTGCCTGCAGGGAGCCGTCCTCTTTCAAGGTCCAGACCTTGCCGCAATGACCACAGAAGAGCTCCGCTCCCTTGGAGCCCATTTGGGATTCCGTCTTACAATGAGGGCATTGGTACAGGATCTTGTGCAAGCCCTCTGCGCGGAAGGGCTCTGTGATGAGGATGCCGTTGTCCTTCTGATACTTGTATTCGTCGTACTGCAGGCCCTTGCGGATGGCCTCGGTGATCTCCTCTGCGGTCATTTCCTTCACCTGCTGGGCGGTCAGAAGCTGGGTCATCACGGTGTGGAGAGGCACCTTGCGCTTTTTGCGATAGTTCCAGAAGGGGGTGTGCAGGTAGTTGCCGTGGTGAACGATGGTGACCACAGGAACGCCGTTTTGCTTCACCAGGCGGCCGATAGCGTCGGGAATATAGGAGGTAACGCCGCAGGGGGAATACCGCGCCTCGGGGTACATACAAAGCACGTCTCCCCGCTTGGTGACCTTGCGGATAGAGCGCACCAGATGGAGATCCATGGTGAACTTGCGGGTGCAGATGGCGCCGATAAGCTCCAGCAGAAAGGGACGGCGGTAATAGCCGTCGATGCTCACCACGTTGTGGAGGCGGTGGGGATAGGTGGCCAGCGCCGCCAGCTCAAAGTCGATAAAATACATATGGTTGGAAAGCAGGATGTAGGGAGGCTTCAGCCCTTCCGTGTTCACCTTCTCGATGCGGTAATCCTTGCCCAACAGCAAAAACCAAGAGATCACCTTGATCAGCCATGCGATGATCCACGGCTGGCGAATGGGGTATTTGGCCTTGTAACGCTTTTTGTTCTTGTAGTTGACTTCAATATTCATGCAAGTCTCCTGTTTTCAGAATTGACCCATTATATCAAATTTTGAATAAAAATGCAATAAAAAATGAAAAAATATCGAAATAAGTTGCAAAAATCAGGAAACGGTGGTAAAATACAAGCAAGAAAAGGATTTTTGCCCACCAAGAGAGGTGCTTGTTATGGTGTTTTATTGGATCGGCGGAGCCATGCTCCTGCTGTGTCTTGCGGTTCTGATCACCGCTTACGTTTGTTTTTACCGCATCTTCTATTTCCCCAAGCGAAAACAGAAAAAGGGCGGCGAGCCGGCCTCCCTGCCCTACGGGGATATTTACGCCCCCTACCGTGAGGAGATGGCGGATTGGGTGCGGAAGGTAAAGGAGCTTCCCTGTAAGGAGGTCTCCATCACCTCCTTTGACGGCTTGACTCTGCGGGGACGGTATTATGAGCATACTCCCGGAGCCCCCATTGAGCTTCTGATGCACGGCTACAAGGGGAATTCCTTACGGGATCTCAGCGGCGGGGTATTCCGTTGCTTTGCCCTGGAAAGAAACGCTTTGATCGTGGATCACCGTGCCGCAGGAAGAAGCGAGGGGAACGTCATCACCTTCGGTGTCAACGAAAGCCGCGACTGCGCGGAATGGGTGAACCTGATCCTCCGGGAGATCGACCCCAATGCAAAGATCATCCTCACAGGCATCTCCATGGGTGCCGCCACGGTGCTTACTGCCGCAGGCTACGACCTACCGGGGAACGTGGTGGGTGTGCTGGCGGATTGCGGATACACCTCCTCGGAGGCCATCATCAAAAAGGTAATTCGGGATATGAAGCTCCCTGCAGATCTGCTCTACCCCTTTGCAAGGCTGGGGGCAAAGATCTTCGGCGGCTTTGACCCGGACCAACGCTCTCCCATCGGCTCCATGAAGCAATGCAAGCTTCCCGTGATCTTCATCCACGGGGATGCGGATGCCTTCGTGCCCCCGGAGATGAGCAAGGAAAACTATCAAGCCTGCACCGCCCTAAAACGCCTGGTCGTCATCCCCGGGGCGGGACACGGCCTTTGCTACCCCGCAGACCGTGAGACATACTTGCGGGAATTGAAGGATTTTTTCGATCCGTATTTGTAAAAGAAAACGCCACGGCTCAGCCGTGGCGTCCTTTTTTCGTTTTTACGTTGTATAGTTGTCAAAATAGCCCTGCACCAGAACCACGGGGGTCCCCTTGTCACCGCTGCCGCTGGTGAGGTCACAAAGGGAGCCGATCAGGTCGGTGAGCTGGCGGGGGGTGGTACCCTGGGAAGCCATGTTGCCCACCAGATTGCTCTGCTTGGCACGGATGCTGTCGGAGATGGCCTTCTTCAGCTCCTCGCCGGAAAGATCCTTGTAGTCGTTATCTGCCAGATACTTCAGCTTCAGCTCGTTGGGGGTGCCGATCAGGCCGTCGGTAAAGGCGGGAGATACCACCGGGTCGGCCAGCTCCCAGATCTTACCCTTGGGATCCTTGAAGGCGCCGTCGCCATAAACCATGACCTCCACGTGCTTGCCGGTGGCTTTCAAGATCCTTTCCTGCACGGAAAGCACCAGATCCTTGCACTCTCTGGGGAACAGCTTGACGGTGTCTTCGGTGGACTTGTTGGAGCCCAGCAGACCGTAACGCTCATTACAGCCGCTACCGTTCACGGGAGCATTCAGAATATCGTCCAGACCGCAAACCGCCTTGGCACCGGCCGACAGCAGGATACGCTTGGTACGGGCGCGGGTATGGATATCGCAGGTGAGGATGTGATCCGCATAGGGCAAAATTGCCTGAGGACGGTTGGCGAAGATGATCTCCACCTCTGCGCCGCTTTCGCGGATCAGGTTGGCGTAATACTCCACGTAGTCCACGCCGGTGAACTCGTGCTTGTTTACGCCGAAGAGCTCGCGGTATTTTTCCAGCGTCAGAACGTCGGAATAGGGGTTCACCCCTGCCTCGTCCAGCTTGTCAAGGCTCACCAGCTCGTTACCCACCTCGTCGGAGGGGTAGCTGAGCATCAGGACGATCTTCTTTGCGCCCTTGGCGATGCCGCGGAGACAGATGGCGAAGCGGTTACGGGAAAGGATGGGGAACAGCACGCCTACGGTACCTCCGCCAAGCTTGTTGCGAACGTCGGCGGCGATGGCATCCACGTGGGCGTAGTTGCCCTGGGCACGTGCCACAATAGATTCGGTTGCGGCGATGACGTCGCGGTCGCGAAGCTCAAAGCCCTCGCTGTCTGCGGCGGCAAGAACGCTGTCCGCAATGATGGCGGCCAGATCGTCTCCCTGACGGATGATGGGGCAACGGATCCCGCGGGAAACCGTGCCAACTCTTCTTTCTTTTTGTTCCATAATAGTGCCTTCCTTTCAGCATTCGGAAAAATGCCCAACTTTCCGCATTTTCCAAATCACAGAAATATTATAATCTTTTTTCGGAAAATTTCAATAGGTAGACGATAATTTCTTGTAAAAAATCAAAAATCCTTACCACGGCGGCATATTTATAAGGAAGCGGCCTCTTTTTTCTTGACAAGAAAGGGAAAAACGGTTATACTGAAAAAAAGAAGAGAAGAAAGAGAGGCCCACTTATGAAAAGAACGCTGATCTCCCTGCTTTTGCTGGCTCTGGTCGCCCCCACCGTGTTGGCGATCCGTCCCGCCGCAGAAAGCTACGACCATGAAGTCACCGTGGCCATCAAGGGATACGACACCACCTTCTCCGGGGTTACGGTATATCCCAACGACACCGACGAGCCCCGTGTGATCTCCTCGGACACCTACAACTTCCGCTATGCCAAGGTTTTTATTTTTGACAAGGACGGCAGACTCATTGAGGCAGGCGGCGACCTGCTGGCCAACAAGGATGGCACCTACGGTGCGCCTCAGATCTCCGTTACCGTTCCTCCCAGAGGCTTTTTGGTGGCCTTCAGCAGCAGCTCCCGTGAGCTTTGGACCTGCTACAACGTAGCCATGGAAGGCGCAATGCTTTACAACGCCACCATGTCTGTCATCTATCCCATGTACGGCAGCTACGACAAAGGAACCAACACCCTGACCGTCCGCTACGACGATCCGGTAGCGCCCTCCAAGGATGCCCCCCGCTATCTGTTCGTGGGCAACTCCACCACCTATTTCAACGGCACTCCTATTAAGTTCAAGGCCGTCACCGCCGCCGCAGGCAAAGAAGTGGTGGTAGAATACTGCACCTTTGGTAGCGCCTACCTTTCCGAATTTGCAGACCCCGACCACGAGCGGGGCAAAGCCTTCCGCGAGAAGCTGAAGAACAACAAGTACGATTACATCGTGTTCCAGGATGCGGCAAGTGCGGACTACCATATGTCCAAGGCCGCCATGGACGTGCTGATGCCCTTAGTGGAAGCCAACGGCGCCCAGGGTCTGCTGTATATGCGCTACTCCACCGGGGACGACGGTACCGAGCGCCATTACCGCAACTATCCCCGTCTGGCAGAGGACTTCGGTCTTCCCTGCGCCAACGTCACCGGCGCTTTCAATATCTGCCGCGAGGAATATCCCGACATCAACCTGATGGCAGACGACGGCGGCCACCACTCCTGCGAGGGCAGTTACCTTATCGCCTGCACCTGGATGTACGCCTTCATGGGGGTTGACCCCCGCGGTAACACCTATACCGCAAACCTCCCCGCCGCAACCGTGGCCGCTTTGCAGGAATGCGCGGTAAAAGCTGTGGATGCAGGGCTGGAGTTGCCTGAAAAGGACTACTCCGTCACCTACGAGGGTACCAAGTACGAGAACTTCTCCTTGGGCAAGACCTATACCACCGACGGCAGCCTTTACGACGGCAAATGGACGGATGCAGACGAAAACGGGAAGCCCTTGGGCAAACGCACCGACGGCACCTTTGCCTCCGCCGGGGACGACACTTCCATGGGCTGTTGGTCCACCTCCACCGGCACCACCTCCATCGTGGTGGATCTGGAGGAGATCCGCAAGCTCCACCTGTTCCGTACCGACCTTTGGGGCGGCACCTGGGGCATTCCCAATCCCGCAGACTCCACCGTGGCCGTCTCCGTCAGCGTGGACGGCAAGGCGTATACCGATCTGGGCGAGGCCACCGCAGAAGATCTGGAAGCCTTCGGCGAATGGAAGGGCAAGCTGTACACCCTGTTCTCCGCGGAAGGGGTGGAGGCTCGCTACGTGAAGTTCACCTACACCATGAACGAGGGCAACCGTAAGTTCTGCTGGTCCTCCGAGAACGCCGTTTACGGCTTGGGCGATGCCATTGAGCCTCCCCCGGAGAACCCCGGCGAAGAATCCACCGAGGAATCTACCGAAACTTCCGGCGAGACTTCCGCCGAGACTTCCGCCGAGGCATCCACCGAAGCACCTGCCGAAAGCACCCCCGCAGAAAGCAGCACCGCTCCCGCAGAACAGGGCGGCTCCGCCACTCTGTGGATCGTCCTGGGAGTGGTAGCCGTAGCCATCCTCGCTGTGGTCGGTATCCTCTTGGCCCGCAAGAAAAAAGCATGAAGCTCACCTTTTTAGGGGCAAGCCACGGCGTTCCCGAGCCCCACAGAAAATGCTCCTGCACCATGGTCACCCTGGGAGAGCGGATCTACTTCGTAGACATGGGCGTGATGGCCATTTGCGACCTTGTGGATCGGGGCATCCCCGTGGAGGCGGTGAAGGGCATCTTCATCACCCATATGCACGGGGATCACACCAACGGTCTCATCCATTTCGCGGATCTTATCAGCTGGTATTACACGGGAGCCGACCCGGAGATCTGCCTGCCCTTGACCCAGGGAGCGGAGATCATCTCCCGTTGGATCGCCCTGTCCTGCCACGCCACCCGGGATCTGCGGTACAAGCAGGTGGAGGAAGGCACCGTCTTTGACGACGGAGTCTTGAAGGTCACGGCCGTGGGGACACAGCACACGAAAAGCGCCTTTTCTTACCGCCTGGAGGCAGAGGGGAAAGCGGTGCTGTTCACCGGGGATCTGCAAAGACCCCATATAGACTTCCCCGCCGCGTTGGCAAAGGAAGCCGATCTGATCATCTGTGAGGGGGCTCACTTCCCCGCCACAGAGTATACACCCTTCCTGGAAGCCGTATCCCCGAAACGGGTGATCGTCAATCACTACGCCCCCTGGAACATTCCCTATATCATGGAGCTTTCCAAAGCCCTCCCCGCCATGAAGATCACCATGGCAACCGACGGCATGGAAGTGAATCTGTAAAGCAAAGCATAAGTGCCCCGAGCGTCAGCCCGAGGCACTTTTCTTTATGCAAGCATTGTTTTTGATAAGCGGAACCGCATCCGTCACTCGGCAAGCCGAGCGCCACCTTCCCCACGATGTGGGGAACTCCCTTCGGGAGTTGAAAAATGATTTCAATCGTGCGTAGCCGATTCTGTGGTGAGAAAATATAGAAAGCTTTTGCCCGCTTGCGAAGCAAGCCTACCTTCCCCGCCTGCGGGGAAAAGAAATCTCCCTTCGGTCGATTACTTTCGGGGGACCATTCGCTTGCCGAATTGGGTTTGCACTGCAGATGTCGGCGTGGTGAGGCTGTTTATTCTTCCAAGGCCATGCGCCGACTTGGGATGAGGTTCCTCTCGCCAAAAAGGCTCTGCCTTTTTTTGAAATCAGCGAAGTATAGTTATGTACGGAATAAGGCTGTCCGCCAACTTGGTTACCACGTACACTCTTCCCAGCCGGGAATGCCCAAGATCTCGGAAGCATCCTCGCCGTCACGCAGATACAGATGGCACTCTCCTTCGTGGATCACAGAGGAGAAGAAAACGCTGCCGTCCTCACGATAGAACGTGGGATCCTCCGGGTTGCAATGCCCGCGGCCGTAAAGCCAGGAAAACAAGGAATCGGAGATGGATAAAAGCGCCTCGTAAAGCTCCGGACACACGCGGTAAAATCTGGTATGAGAGCATTGCTTTTCACCCGTTTTCGGGTAGAAATAAACGTACCCTCCGGGAACATCCTTTTCCGCAATGCAGGCGGGCCGCTCGATTTCAAAGGGACTCAATACGTCCTGAAACTGCAAAAAGCCTCTGAAGCAAAACGCCACACAGGACGAATACCGAAAGCAGATCGCAAGGAGCTTCCCAAAATCCTCTCCCCGAATATCATATTCCACGTCCCCGTTGCCGCCCAAAAACCAATCGGAATCGTAAAAGTTGTACTTTTTCAAAGTCATTCTTCAAACTCCACTTCGATAGAGCCCACGCCGCCGTCGATGGTCACGCGGTTTTCCCCGTTTCCGAAGGTCTCCCCGTCGGAAGCGGACTTCCCGTCCACCTCGGCACTGCCCACGCCCTTGTTGATCTTCACACGGTAGGACTCCTTGCCGCCCAAGAGGGTCAGCTCCGTCTCGCCCACGCCCATGTCCAGATCGGAAACGCCGGTAAGGGATGCGGTCATGGTCAACTGCCCTACCCCCATATCCATGGAAAGGTCGTGGAGACTGCCGTTCTTCACGGTGATGGCCCCTGCGCCGCCGTCGATCTCACAGGACTCGGTGGCGGTCAAGCGGTTTATGATCACTTCCCCCGCCCCCAGCTCCAAGGACAGCTTATCTGCGGATAGCTCCTCCACCGTGAGCCTGCCCGCTCCCGTGGAGATCTCCACTTTCTCAAATACCGTCCCCCGGGGGAGGTACAAGGTCAGCTCGCCCCCGTTGTAAATGCCGAAATTCGTTTCGTCCTCAATCGTCAGACAGCCGTTTTTCGTTTCCACCTTCAGATTTTTCAGGTTGCTTTCCACCCGGAGGGTTTCCCCGGTTTTGATCTCCAGATCAGCCCCGCCGATCTCCAGCTCCAGGGAGGTCACTTCCTCCTCCGCGGAGTAGGTCACAGTCTCGCCCGTTACCCCGTCTCCGGTGATAAAGCCCAGCACCATCCCAAGGGAGGTGACGATACTGCCGACGATGCCCACCGCCAGCAGGATGGCAAAGGCGATGGCGGCATAGCGGATGCCTTTATGCAGGTTCGTCATGTCATTGATCATTTGATCTCTACCCCGCCAAACATACTTTCCCCGGTGATATACAAGGTCACAAGGTTCCCCGCGTCCCGGGTGGTCTTATCGGAAACGCCGCCGAAGATGGCGTTCGCCTCCACCTTCACGTTCACCGTGGGAGGCACCAGAACGGTCACCCCGCCAAAAATAGCAGAGACCCGCAAAACGCAATCCTTTTCGATGACTGCCTGCCGCAGGTCGCACTTGGCACCGCCGAACACCGCGGAAACGGAGCCGCCCTCAAAAACTCTGCCGCTGTAATCCACGTTGCAGGAGGAGAAGGTGGCGTAGGTCTCCTCAAAGGGCTCCCCCGAGGACTTCTTCTCTGCCAAAAGCTTCCGCGCCTTGCCGCCGAACAGGCCGCCCCATACCATTTTCACACCGATGAACACCACCAGCGCGGGCAAGATCAGCTTCCGCGCCAGGGAAGCCTCCCAGACGTCCTGGGCGGAAAGCAACAGGAACACGCCCAGCAAAAGGCCAAACAGGTTGCCCCACTTGTCCCGCTTGGTGAACAGCCCCACTCCGCAGGGGACGATGAGGAACAGCGTCCACCAACCGTCGAAGAAGATGTCCACGTCGGTGATCTCCAAAGAATTCAAAGCAAACAGCACCCCTGCCGCAACCAGCAAAAGGCCCCAAATGATCTTATTCAGCTTATGCATAAAAACCTCCAAAAAGCAAAGAGTGCCCGCTTTACGCAGGCACTCGAATTCTCAAAGACCGATCTTACCCAGCAGAGCCTTGGAGCAATCCAACTGGTTGGGAATGGTACCGTTTTCATCGCGGATACGCCAGATGTCGGGAGTGATCTCGTCGGCAACGTAGACCTTGCCGTTTTCGTCGTAGCCTACCTCGATCTTAAAGTCGATGAGAGTCCAGCCCAGGGAAGCCAGCTCGTTCTTCAGCACCTCGCCCACCTTCAAAACGATGGCCTGTGCTTCGTCGTACTGACCCTCCTTCAGAAGGCCCTTCATCAAGCAGATACGCTCGCTGATCAGGGGGTCACCCTGGATATCGTCCTTCAAGGTCACCTCTGCGTAGGGAGGATCGAAGGGGATGCCCTCTTCCAGAGTGAAGCGGCGGCACATACTGCCCGCGGTATAGTAGCGGAGAACGAACTCCAGCTTGGGAACGGTGAGGTTACGAACCTTCATCAGGCCCTTTTCCACGTCTGCGCCCAGGTAATGGGTGGGGATGCCGTTCTTTTCCATCAGCTCAAAGAAATACTTGGAGATAGCCAGGCCGATCTTGCCCTTGCCCTCCACGCTGCCTCCGACGGTGTTGGAGCCGGGATCAAACACGCCGTTTTCACCGGTCATGCTATCCTTAAACAGCAGGTGAACGATGTTATTTTCCTCGTCCAAAAGGACGTCCTTGGTTTTGCCGGAATACAAAGTCTTCATAACGTCTCCTTTTCCGCAGGGAGCGGACAGAAATTTTTTATGATTCATGATACCACATTTTTTGTCGGATTGCAATAGGATACCACAAAAAAACGCCCCCGCGGGAATCAGAAATTCCGCGGGAATGCGTTTTATTTTTTGTGCAATTTGTTTCTATCTGTGCTTTTCCGTTTGGGAGGCGAAATACTCCTCTACCTCCGATACGGGGAATGCGGGAACCAGAGTTCTGGCATACGTGCAAATGCCGTTTTTCCCCTCCTCAAGCTTCTTGTAGAATGCGTAGAAGGGCAGCCATATCATTTCTTCTTCGAACTCTCCATCCAAAACCGATACCCACTCATACCTCAATTCCACATGGTCGTATTCCCGGAAATCCACCTCGTCCTGCTGTTCCATGCACAAGGGGCAGGAATGTCCGCCGAAAACGTAGCCCATTTCCAGCATGCGCTCTGCCTCCTTCAAGGAAACAGAGGCTACGGTTGCATATTCCCCGTACGTCCCGGAAACGCCCTCCCGCAGGCATTTGCAGTCAATAACCTTGGCAAACAAACGGGAATCCCCGCGCCGCATTTTTTCGAAGTAGATCGAAATGCGCGGCCAGTACCAAAGAAAGGTTTCATCCGTTACGCCGGGTTCGACAGAAAAGTAGTTTACGGTGATGCTTATTGTATCTCCGCTGTAATCCCTCGTCACTTTCCCATGGGAATATGCTACCCCAAAGAGATCCTGCAGAATGGATAAGGCGTCTTCCAGTGAAGCAAGGATCTCCTCATCGGATTGGTTGGGATCGACAACCAGGGCTTTTCCGCCCAGCTCCATGGGGGCGTATAAGGAGTCCCCGCCCATACCAAAGCTCCAGATCAGGTAGTTGTTTACCATAGGACGCTGAATGAGATATGCGGAAATACTCCGTTCCCCCAGTTCTACGTCTGCGTGACGTTCAAAATAGACCGCATGTATCCCGTCAGAAACGTCTTCCTCCAGATCGTACGAATTGGGATCAATTCCGAGATGCGTCTCTGCCTTCTCGGCAAACACAGCAAACGCCTCGTCAAAGGCCTCCCGATCCGGGGGCAGCAGGGTTTCTCCGGGATAACGGTACAGCATCCACTTCTCCGGAGGCAGGACGTTGGCGCTCCCCGCCAATTCGTCGGCGGGCAGGTATACCTTGGTGTATTGATTGGTAGGAGCATATTCCGCTCCGTAGTTCATCATCCCTGCCAACTCCTCGGCAGAAAGCAGATAAGTTCCCTTGGGATAATCGGGAAGATCGCCGATCCCGGGCTTGCTGTTCTCCGAAGCAGACACGGAGCTGTTCCCCGCCTCCGAGGTAGTCTCCCCCGGAGAAACGGTCAGCGCCGCAAAAACGCTGCCGAAAACCAAGCAAAGGCACGCCGCCGCGGCCACAAGTCTTATAGGAAAACGTTTCCGTCCCCCGTGCCGTTCCTCCCGCAAGAGAAGATCCTGATCGATCTCACCAAGCAGGTACGCAAAGTCGTCTCGTTTCATCTTGTAAAACCCTCCTGTTCCAACCGTTCTTTCAGCTTTTTGCGAACGCGGGAGAGAATCACGTAGACGTGACTTTCCTTGAGGTGGTACAAACGGGCGATCTCCTCGGTGGAAGCCATGTAGAAATACCGTCGGATAAACAGGTTGCACTCCCGTTCCGGCAATTCGCGCAGGCAACGGTTCAGGGCGGACGCAAGCTCCTTGCGCTCCCATTCCCTTTCTACGTCGCTATCTCCGGGCAAAAGCTCCGACAGCTCCTCCAGGCAAACGGCGGTGCTCCCTCCGCCCCGCTTCTCCCGATGCTTGGAACGATAGCGATCCAAGGACAGGTTGCGGGTGATCTTTCCCACGTACAGCCTGAGGCTATGGGGTTGATCCGGCGGAATGGCATTCCAAGTGCGTAGCCAGGTGTCGTTGACGCACTCTGTTGCATCCTCCCGATCGTGGAGAATGCGGAAGGCGATCTCCGTGCAGTATGGCTCATACTTGTCCATAGTGGCCCCAATGGCAGATTCGTCTCTTTGGTTGTACAAAAGAATAATGTCACGGTCTTCCATGATTTTTCCCTCGCTTTCAACCATATAGACGCCATGCGGAAGGATTTCTAACAGAGATTTCAAAAATATTATCCCATTCTGTCCAGGCAGTCCCGCTCTAAGGCGTTTAAGAACGCCCCTGCGGTGAAGACGCGGTAGCTTCCCACCTTGTCTCCGTTGTCCAAAAGCCATTCCCTGCCCAAGTGTCTGCCGAAGACCTTGCGGGGGACGGGGTTGATGATCAGCACCTTCTGCCCCTCGGATTCAAAGGCGAAGTTCCCCTCCGTTTCATAGCGGAAAAGCTCCCACTGTGCCAGCCGCACGCGGTGCAGAATACGGTAGGTTCCTTCGGACTCGATATACAAAGGCGCCAAGGGCTTGTGGGTGGAAAGAAGCTTGCAGGCGTACACCTTGCCCTTGCTTTCCACGGTGAAGTCCGCCTCTCCCTCCTTGAAGTACAAAAGGGAGCGGTAAGGGTTCTTCAAGTCCTTTTTGTCCATACGGGTAAGCTTCAACAGCCCCTTCACCAGCCGACGGCGGGCCAGGAACACCCGTCCCCAGCGGAAGGCGAAAAAGCCCGCCACCAGAATGATGATCCACGTAATAGCATAAGAGGACAAAATGGAAAGGAAGCCCAGGATATAGGATGCCAGGAAGGGCAACACCAAATTCAAAAGGATGGTTCCACCCAGCAGATAGGCCGTCATCCAGCGGGCGATGGCTCTGTTTCGTACCTTCTCCCGGAATTCGATAGGCTCGAACTTCAAGCGGTGCCATTGCTTCACCCCTGCAAGCCTGCCCATAAAGGACACCGCTGCCACCAAGGGCAGCAAGAGTAAAAGCAACTGCCATTTGCTTGCCAGGGTCTCCTCCGTGCCCACCAGCCAAGCATGGAAGGCGGCGAAGGTCCACTTCATGGGAAGCACGGCGTGGAGCAGGGCGATCAGCCCCAAGGGGACCCAAAAATCCCTCTCCTTCACCAAGAACGCAAGTCTCCCGAGGGCGTTGCCGGAAGGTGTCTCGGCGTACCGCAGCATGGCCTCCTCGTGGTAGATGGTCTCCAAGCGGCACAGGCTGTAAAACGCCCACAGGGACACCGCCACGGCAAAGAAAAAGCAGATCTTCGGGATCACCATCTCCTCCCCTTCCTCCACC
>JAFXBC010000062.1 GCA_017516825.1 Clostridia bacterium
GAGAGTAGAGCATTTTTGGTTCCTCCGTTTCTGGTTACTCGTCATTTCCATTTTAACGGATTTCTTCCAAATATGCTCTACTTTTTTCAAATTTTTTCGTAGTTCTACTTGGTTACCCCAACATTTATTATAGAACCGAAACAACTTGTATGTACAACAGCGGAGTGACTTTCACTCCGCTGTTATTCGTTGCGCCGTACTATACACGAAGAATTTCTCTTTTTTTACTGTCTTGACTATTTTTCACCCTGTGTGCTATAATAAGGCAAAGAATACTGCAAAGAGGTAAAAAAGTGGATATCAACAAGCTGCTTGGGGGAAGACAATGCGATTGCGGCAGGCATCACACCTGTGATATTGAATACGTCTATATCGAAAGCGGCGCTATCAGACGCCTTTCCGAAATTTGTGCCGCATACAGCCATATTTTGCTGGTCGGGGACGAAAACACCTTTGCCGCCGCAGGGGAAAGGGTTCTTTCCGCCCTTGCAGACAAGGCCTTGGAGCAGCTGATTTTTGACGGCAAAGAGCTTCTCGTACCCAACGAAATTGCCATTCACATCGTGGCGGAGCGTTTGGATGGTGTGGAGATCCTGGTGGGCATCGGCTCGGGGGTGATCCAGGATCTGTGCAAATACGTTTCCTTCTTCCATAAGGTCCCCTACGTGATCGTGGCGACTGCGCCCTCCATGGATGGCTACGCCTCCAACGGGGCGGCTATGATCACCCACGGCATGAAGGTCACCTACCCCGCAGGGCTTCCCAAGGCCATTCTGGGCGACGTGGACGTTTTGAAAAACGCCCCCATGGAGATGATCAAAGCAGGCTACGGGGACGTGATCGGCAAGTTTTCCGCCTTGAACGACTGGAAGTTGAGCCGCCTGATCAACGGCGAATACTTCTGCGAGTATATCTACGACCTGACGTATCGGCAGATCCAAGCCACCCTTGCCTTGGCGGACGGGATTTTGAAAAGGGAAGAAAACAGCATCCGGGCATTGATGGAGGCTTTGGTGGTGATCGGGATTTTGATGAGCTTTGCAGGCTCCTCCCGCCCCGCCTCGGGAAGTGAGCATCACCTTTCCCATTTCTTCGAGATCACGGGGATCCTGGGCGGGCAGGCGTACTTCCCCCACGGCATCGACGTGGCCTATTCCACCGTGCTGACGGCAGAGCTTCGCCAAAAGCTGCTTTCCTTCCCCTTCCCGGAGGAGATCTACCGCCCCACGGAAGCCGCACATCGAGAGAGAATGCAAGCTGTTTACGGCCCCGTGGCCGAGGGGTGCATGGCGCTCCAAAACAAGATCGGAAACTATAAGGCAAACCGTGCCGCTCTTTACAAGGGGAAGGAGGCGGAGATCAAGGCCATCTTAGCGGAAGCGCCGGGTGCAGAAGAAACCCAAAAAATGCTTTCCGTGGCGGGGCTGGATATGGGGGAGTTTTACAGCCTCTACGGCAAGGAAAAGCTCCTTGGCGCCATCCTCTACGCCAAGGATCTGAAGGACAGATATACCGTCCTTTGGCTGTATTACGATTATTTCGGAGCGGAAGAAGAAAGCTTTGATAGCACGCATAATAAGGGGGAAGAAAAAAGCCACTAAGGTTCCATTTGCGCAGTATAATAGCAAATATCAAACGGATCTGTTGAAAGGTTTATCGGAATAAACACAAAGGAATTATATGAAAAGCTGATCCAAATTGAACTGATATAATGGGGCTGAGTCAAAAGCCTAATTTAAGCTTTTGACTCAGCCCCTTTGTTAATACGCGATTCGAAAATAATCCATCCACTTTTTGAACTGATCCTGAGCGGTAAGGCATGTATCTATCAGATAGCCTTTTTCCTGCCGCCATGCCGTAAGCCCTCGGTAATAGAAGGGCTTCAGCTCCTCGTTGATCACAAAGGGGACGTGGTTATGACGCAGGCATTCCTTCAAGAGCAAAAGCCTCCCTACTCTGCCGTTGCCGTCCTGGAAGGGATGGATGGCTTCAAAGCGGTAGTGGAACGCCACGATGTCTTCAAAGCTCTTTGCCTGCCCGTTTTCGTAGTCTATCAGCAGAAGCTCCATCTCCTGTTCCACCCGTTCGGGAGGGGTAGTTTCTCTCCCGCCCACCTCGTTGGGCACCTTTTTGTAATCTCCCACCGCAAACCAATCCAGCCTGCTGTCGGAGGTGCCGTTTTTCAGCAGGGCGTGAAGCTGTTTGATCAACCCCTGGGTAACAGGCTCTGCCATCTGACGGATCACTAGGTCAATACAGCGGAAATGGTTTGCCGTCTCCACCACGTCGTCCACGTTCACGATACCGTCCCCCATACCCAGTGTGTTGGTCTCATAGATGAAGCGGGTCTGGTCGTGGGTCAGGCGGCTGCCCTCCATGTGGTTGGAGTTGTAGGTAAGCTCGATCTGTAGCTTGTGATAGATCCCGCCGTGGAGCTTTGCGTTCATTTCCGCCAGCAGCCGTGCCGCCAATCCATTGGCAGAGGGCGGAGTGCTTTTCTTTTGCCTGGAGGGCTTGGGAGACGACACCGGGATGCACCAGGTCTTTCCCTTCAAAACCGCTCCGGGCACTCTGCCTGCGGCGCAGTAATTCCGCACGCTTCGCGGGGAGATTTTCCATTGCAGTGCCGCTTCCTTTACGGAAAGATAGGTCATACGCTTTGCCTCCTTACGTTCTTCATGGATAGTATACACCATTATCGGCAAAATTACAACCCCTTATCGGCAAAAAAATATGCTGTTTTTTGCCGATATCGGCAATATTCTTTGTGTTGCTGCGTTATCGGCAAAAATAACCCCGCCATTTCGGCGGGATCAGATTGCTGACAAACCCCATACCCAAAGAATCCCTTAGCAAATTGCACAAACATGCTATTTACTGCAAAACCAATGGGTGGTACATGGGCTCCCTCCGGGAGGGAGGCTAGAGCAACCTCGTCTTTGTATATTTTGCTAAATGCGACACAAAGATGCCACTTTGTCATCAGCCTGAGCGAGGTAGTTTTTACCTCGCTTTTTACGTTGGGGGAGGGGGAGCGTTATTGCCATTTCTCTCCCTCGGATGTCATCTCTGAGCATACCAACCCTGCGGGTTGGCCGCGCGGAATGTATCCCCTGTGGCTACGTATTACAGTCATCTCCGCGCACGTCGAAGTTTTGCGGAAGGAAC
>JAFXBC010000063.1 GCA_017516825.1 Clostridia bacterium
GCCACAGAGGAGAAGACCTCACCGGTCTTGGTGATGGTGATCGTTCCTTTCTGGGGTTCGTTCGCCTTGACTACCTTGACGATGGTGATGCCGTTTTCATCGGCGGAGTTTTCCTCGGTCACGTCAAAGTAGATAGGAGTAGCATCGAGGACGTAACCGTGGGGTGCCTGCACTTCCACAAGGTAATAGCCCTCGCCGTAAGGGAGCTTTTCGGGGGTGAGGAGAGTACCTTCCTCATTGGTATAGAAGGTGTCGATCATGGTCAGTGTCGGATAGGTGTAGCTCATGGTTACGAGCTGACCGTCGGGAGCGTAGATCTGAAAACCTGCGCCTGCATAAGGGATGGTCTTGCCTGTGGTGCTGTCCGTCTTGACCACGTGGAGATAGGACTCAAAACCCCTGTTGTTAATGAGGTAGCGATAGATCTCGCCGTCCTCGCTGACGAACACCTCAAAGGGATCGAGCAGTTCACGGCCTTCCCAGCCTTTGATCTGTCTTACCACGTACACTCCATAGGGCAAGTCGATGGTTTCAGCATAGCCGAACACATCGCAGGTGAGGATATCTCGCTCGGTGGTTTCGGCGGCTTCGTAGCTGCCTGCGCTCTTGAGATAAACCTCGAACATGGCACCGACTTCGGGAGTTTCGATCTTGGTGGAGCCGTCATCGGTATGCTTGATGATGGTGATCTTGCCCTTGATGATGTCCTCATACACGTTGGGATACACGGTGTTCAACTCAACGGTATACTGGCCTGCGTAGGTGTCGATATAATAGACGGTGGGATCGAGCAGGTATCCCTCGGAGGGGCTGATCTCACGAATCGTCCATTCCACGTTCTCATAGCAAGGATAGTAGTCGGTAATGAAATATCCGTTTTTGTCGGTGGTATAGGTGTCGATGAGCGCACCGTCCTTGTACACACCGTAGACCGCGCCTTCGAGGGTGGCATCGCCCTGTGTCTGTCCGTAAGGAGCGCCAAGAATATTTACCTGTTCGTGAGAAGCCAGCGTGAAAAGTCTTGGCAGCAATTCATCTTTGATTTCGACATGCTCATTCGAAAGCGCCCTGTCGATTTTGAAGACTGCCGCTCTCCACTTTTTCAGAACATTATGAATCTCAACTTCCGTTATTTCATTCCAGTTGATGTCGATGTTCTGACCTTCGGGTACAACATAACGGAGAGAGGTGTCCATTTCCTCTACGGTGTAATTTCGGCCAATAGGGATGTCTTCAAAAAAGGCTACACCGTTTTTATCGGTGTAGGAGTAAACGTCAACTGTCTCACCGGAGAGCGATGTTCCGTAGAGGCGGAATTTGATTCCTTCTACGAGGTTATCTTCAGCGGTTTT
This sequence comes from Clostridia bacterium, assembly GCA_017516825.1. GTDB lineage: Bacteria > Bacillota > Clostridia > Oscillospirales > CAG-382 > Coliplasma. Next base: position 1,353 of record JAFXBC010000063.1, read on the forward strand.
GATAATCTTGAGGTTACCTCGTTTCAACTCGTTATGGAAGTCCTTTTGGGTTACCTTGTTCCATTCGATGACAACAGTCTGACTGTCGGGGGGGATATAGTGCTCGGCGGTATCTACTTCCTCCACGGTGTAGTGCTCGCCGATGAGAATATCATCAAAGCGTGCCACACCGTCCTTGTCGGTATAAGCGACTACATCGACCGTCTGGCCGGAGAGTGATGTGCCATAGAGTCGGAACTTTATACTTTCTACGAAGTTATCTTCAGATGTTTTGACTACCTTGAGATCCCCTCGCTTCAACGTATTATGTACATGTGCCGAAGTTACCGTATTCCATTCAATCTCCACATTCTGGCTATCGGGTACGATATATTTGAGATTGGTATTCACTTCTTCCAACGTATAACCGCTACCAATGAGGATGTCCTTGAAATACGCTTTCCCTGTGCTGTCTACGGTAGCGGTTACATCGATCTTGGCGCCGCTGTCGGAAGTGCCGGTAAGGCGGAACCGAATGCCCTCTGTCAGCCCGTCCTCGGCGGTCTTGGTTACGGTCAGATCACCGCGCTTAAGGATATTTTCAAAATGCACTGTAGCAGTTTGATTATACACCACCGTTACAGGTTTGGTTGGCTGAGGTTCGTAGTAATCTTCGTTTTGTTCGGTTACTGTGTAAGTGCCAGGGAGGAGGCCTTGGATTTTGATTTCGCCGTTGGAATCGGTCATAACGGTTTTGTTCACGCCGTTTCCGGTAATGGTAAAGCGGACACCGTCAACTTTTCCGTCCTCGGAAGCCTTGATGATCAGTAATTCACCGTGATTTAACGCGTTGTGCATCTCCGCAAAGGTTACCTTTGCCCATTGGATCACAACGGTTTGCTCAAGGGGAGTTATGTATTTGCTATCTGTCGCAACTTCCTCCAACGTATAATTTGAACCGATTAAGACATCCAAAAAGGTTGCTTCCCCGGATTCATTCGTTGTGGCTTGCAAGCCCACGTTTTCTCCGCTAAGGGAGGTTCCGTACAAGCGGAAGGTAATTCCGCTTACCAAACCGTCATCTGCGGTTTTGGTGACTGTCAAACTGCCACGTTTCAGTTCATTGTAAAAAGCTCTCTCCGAAACCCTATTCCATTCCACCGATACGTTGGTTTGTGCGATAGGGGTGATATACTTTTCATTCACATCGCACTCTTCCAGAGTATATGCGGAACCGATCAAAACATCTTTGAAATAGGCTTTCCCGGAGCTATCGGTAGTGGCATACACATCCACATGCCGGCCGCATTCAGCCGTGCCGTAAAGCCTGAATATGATTCCTTCCACCCAACCATCTTCGGAAGTCTTTGTGACGGTCAAATCACCACGTTTAAGCTCATTGTAAAAAATCTTCTCGGTAATATGATTCCATTCGATCGCAGTATCTTGGCTGACGGGTGTGATATTTTTGAATTCGGTATTCTCTTCGGATAGCGTGTAGTTGGAACCGATAAGGACATCTTTAAAAATTGCCACACCGGATGTATCCGTTACTGCATACAGATCTACCTTGGCACCTGAATCCGAAGTACCCGTAAGATGGAATGTTACGCCTTCTACCATATCGTCTTCGGCAGTTTTGATGACTCTTAGTTCACCTTTTTTCAGAGCATTGGTTACCGTCTTGGTAGTTGCTTTTTTCCACTCAATTTCAACTGCTTGCTCAATTGGCGTTATATAGAAATCTTTTGTCGCCACCTCTTCGAGGATATAACTGGATCCGATTGGAATGTTGGTAAAGAAAGCCTTGCCGGATCCATCCGTTGCAACATGCTTATCTACATACATGCCGCTTTCGGAGGTGCCGTAAAGCCGGAATAGTACTCCGCTGGTCAACCCGTCTTCACTGGTTTTTATAACCACAAGATGCCCCAGCTTCAGCACGTTGTTAAATGAAACGGTTGTTGTTTGCCCGGAAACAATAGTCGCCGTTTTAGGTTCCTGCGGTTCGTATACATTGTCGGTATGTTCGGTAACTGTATAGATACCCGGTGTCAAATCCGAAATGGTGATTTCACCATTTTCATCGGTTGAAACTGTTTTGTCTATACCGTTTCCGGTGATAGTAAACTGAATACCCTCAATCTTTCCATCTTCCGAAGTTTTAACGATTCTTGCGGAGCCGGTAGGGGAGACGACTTTCAAATATGCAGGAACAGGGTCATTGTTTGCCGGAACACCGGAGACCATGTCCTGGTTTCTATCTTCATTGCCTGCCACAGACCAGATCAGGAAGCCTGTGGTAAGGGTGGTCTTGGGCATCTTCCGATTGAGCTTAATGGCAATTGCATTTGTAATCGGCTTTGCCGAACTGATTGTTAACTGATTTCCGTTAATTGAAACAGTAGCACCGCCGTTGACAGATACTTTGTAGTTGGATAACACTTGGTTTGTATCTGTAAGCGTGATACTGTATTTTCCATCCGCATATTGCATTTCATATGACGGAGCCGTGGCAGGGACATTACCGGTAAAGCTTGGACGCATATAATGGGAAGTCATATCCGTCAGGATCAGATCGTAATACTCCTTTAAATACGGATTGTCGGTATACTGCTCAGTCATCGTGCCGGTATACCCATCCATAGGAAACGTCTTATCATCCAACTCCGTGGCAGAGCTTCTGAAGCCGAGCGTGATCTGCCAGACAATGAGCTGTGTTGCGCTGTAGCAAGCGTTTGCATCCTTACTTGTCTCAATATCCGTGCGGTTGGGGTATCCGTATGCCAGCGCAAGAGATAGCAGCGTCTTTTGGTTTTCGGAAAGCTGTTCGTATTTGTTTCCGTAACCGGTTTCTCCGGAACCGCTGTAATTTGATTTATCCGGCAAAGGGATCCCGTGCTCGATGCAAAAGCAATATAGATAGTCCTGCCCATAGATCCATTCACTTTTGCTCTCCGGAGCTGTTGGACTCACTGCAATATAGTCGTGCATGTCCCTTTGCTTGGGCTTGATCTCGTAGCCAAAAGGATTGTCATCCGCTTTTAATCCGTAATAGGCTGTGAATACGTTCCCTTCGGCATCCTTAAGGGTATATTCCTCCGACACTTTTGCCTTGCTTAGATCCATTGTTACTTCTGCTGCAGAAATCGTGACAGCGGTAAACGCCAAGGTTAGTACAATGGCCAACAGTAACACCGCAATGGCGTAGATCTTTTTGTTTTTCATGTGTTTCCTCCGTTTTTGAAATGGAAAAGGCACCGTAAATTTGTTATCACGGTGCCTTTGCATGATATTGTTTTTTATCCTCCGTAGATGACCACATAGGCAAGGTCACCATCTACAATCACTTGCTCTATCTTGTATGTCATATAGTTGGTGGTCAGTCCGTACATAGGATCGGTTGATGTTTGATATATGAGGTCGATATGGTGCTTCAGCATTTTGATCACACCGTTCACTCCGTCATATTTAACTCTTGGCGTTCCCATAAAGCCTACATCCCACCCGAACGTCATCGCCTCGTTCCAGTTAAAGACAAATCCTTTTGCAGAATAGCTTTCTGCGTATGCAATGACCTCTGACATAATACGGTTGTGATCCTGTTCGGTTAGCAGAACATCATCAGGTTCGCTTGTATCCGGCGAAGAGGATCCTTCGGGTAGGGTACTCTCTTCGGGAAATGAAGTTTCGTTTTCTTCGCTTGATTCAGGAGCAGAAGATTCTTCTTCGTTTGGTTCGGAAATAAAACTATTTTCCTCACTTACTTCGCTTGATTCAGACACTTACATCTCCGACTCGTCGGGTTCAATTTCATCGAAGATGTCAGAAGCATCCGGTTGAGGCAAATCGCTTTGCTCGGGAATTGAAGCCTCTTCTTTATTTTCTTCACTTGGTTCCGGAGCTGAAGTTTCTGTTTTATATGTTTCGGGAACCGAACTTTCTTCTGCGCTCTCATTGCTTGGAGTGGACGCTTCCGTGGGGAGCTCTTCCGGTTCACTTCCTGCTGTGGAAAGCGCCCCTGATTCTTCTTCGATGGGCGCTTGAGGAATAGAAGAACCTTCGTCTTTCTCACCTGTTTCTTCCTTGGATGATTGTTGGAAGGCTTCTTCAGATGTGCTCGACTCGGCACTCTCGCTATGAATAGTCTCGCTTGATTCGCTACCAGAGGCAATGGGTTGCGTTTGGGAATACTCGCTCTCCGTGGATTTTTGGGGACATTGTCGCTCTTGTCATCAATGAATTCAGAAGGGCTTTCTGCAAATGAAGTCTCAGATACCGCAGCACTCGTCGTGGGGGTCGTAGCGTCGTGAATGTTGTCTTCACAACCAGCTATTCCCAAAAGGATAAATAGGGTAATGAAAACTGTAAGTGTGATTCTCTTCATGCTTTTGATCCTCTTTCGATTTTTGTTATAGCAAGCATCAAGAATGTATGCTACACAATCATTACACGAAAGAGAAGGGGAATTTACAACTTCTAGACCGCAAGTTTTACAAAACCTCGGTTGGCTTCATCGACACATCTGTCGAGGATCTCATAAAAACGATCTGCTTCCAACTCAGTATCCAACCAATGTGTTGCGCGGTAAGAATAGCAGCCTACTTCATCATTGATGGCGTGGCTTCCCAGGACACTTCTCAGATTCAGGTGATTTGTAATCTCGCATCGCTTATGTGTGCCGGGATGGGTAAGTGCTTTTGCAAGACAGAATACCATTAAAGGATGGAGGTCGGAAAAAGAGATCTGCAGATAATAATCACGGTAATCGGTCATAATCGACGTTTCGTCTTGATTATCAATCTGCAGTTGCTTCGTGATCATTTGTCGCGTATGCTCGGCAATCTCTTTTCGCCGTCGCTTTTCTGTCTGGCTAATGTCATGTGTCATGTTCTCTCCTTTCTGTCAAGGCAAGTTACCTTGGCGTTGTTATATGGGTGATTGCACCCCAGATTCGATTGGTCTCATGATTGATTCCGAGAATTCTGACGGTTACGCGGGCCCCTCTGGGCGGACGGCCGCGCTTCGGGTAACTGCAAAGACAATCTATGCCGCCGTCCAGTGCTACGAACACGCCGTTAACGTCTACCATACTGACAGTACCGACGTAACGGTTCCCAACGGAATACTTTCGAAGTGCTTTTTCGTACGGGTTTTCGCCCGCTTGCTTTACAGATGCGGAAGCCTTGATATTGTTTCGATCCCTGCGGTCTACATCAAGAACCTTGACAAGAACACGCTGACCGGGTTGGAAATGCGCTGCCGCATCCATCCATCTCTGGTAGCTCAGTTCTCGCAACGGAATGTAGAGCTCCAGGCCAAACAGATCGATAAAAATGCCCGCACGGATAACAGATACGATTCTTGCTTCCGCACAAACACCTGCGTAAACCAGGTTGTTGCCATCTCGGTCTGTACCGAAATAGAATTCCTTGCGCCTTGCACGCATAGCCTCCAATCTGCTTGCGGCGGCAATACCCGAGGTGGGATCAATACCTTTCACGATATAATCCACTTCAGCTCCCAAGCGTTTGGTAAGCATATAGTGATGAACATCGTTCGGGTTACGCCCGCGGTAATCTTCAGGAGGATCTACCGCTTCGGTTGCGGGAATAATGACCTTGAATTCACCGTGATAGATGACTGCGAAGGAAAGGTCAGGGTTATCTTCCGCATGCTCCACGCCTTGAATCGTTCCCGAAAGGATACGTCCTGTCCGCTGTGATTCGAGGAGATCGAGCAAATCGTTCTGCGCCTTGTCCGCTTCTGTTTCAACCGTGGGACGGTCATCAATGGCAAGCACAGAAATGGCAGGTTTGGCGAGTACACGCGTTCTTTTGGGCGTTGCAGTTGCAGTTTCCTTATCAGTCTGGGGAGCATCGACATCAGCCTTTTTACTCCGCCGAGGCTTTTTGACAGTTTCGCCTTCGGCTTGGGAAATTGCCATTTTTTCTTCGATGGGGATCGACTCTTCGGCGGCCTCAATCGTATTTTGCCCGATCTCCTGATCAGTTTGAGGTTGCTTAGAATCTTCCAAAGGAATGTTCAACTCCTCGGGAAGTTCTGTTTGCTTTTTGGTAGGCATATATTTCCTCCTATTCATTAAAATTCAGTTGGCGGGGTAGCCGAACTATATAAGGTTTTCTTATTTGGCGTTTTCTTTTCGGGGTTATGTTCTGCGGTAGACTCGCTTAGAATTGGCTCGCTGCTGACTGTTGCCGGTCTATACTCATAAACAGATGCTTTTTGGATCTGTTTGGATATAGGATGCTTGGTGAAGTCAAGCTTGTTGAGTTTCAACACGTTACAACCGCGTATGACACAGAGCATTTCTTCGTTGGGAAGTCTCAGGACCTCGTCCGGGGTGAGCAACCTTCTTCGCCCATGGCCTTCAGTATGACGGTATTGCGGTATCAACTGTGCAATGGCAATGGTTTTGCGGACCGTCATAGTCGAGTTTACCTGTACCGACATATCTCCCGATCTGGCAGAGAAGTATTCTGCAGTGACGTCATCGGTGCAACCAAGCATCAATTGAATATCACAATTGCCGATGATCTCTGCCCAAAGATTCTTCGGGTATCGATTCTGTAGCTGACCAAGGCTCTGTACTGCCAACATAACTCGAATATCTCTGGATCTGACAACGGAAAGCGAACGGGCGAAATCGGATCCGTCTTCTGCTCCGCCGATACGCCCAACGTTGTTAAACTCATCCAGTACCAAATTTACGGGCACGTCGCAGCGTCCATCGGGACGGCTGTCAGCATACCGAGTTAATTTGATAAACATAAACGAGAAAAAGAGCGATGACAGAAATGCCATCGTCGCATCCTGGTCGCTCAGTATGATATAATAAATACATTTTCTTTTAGCTGGTGCGGTAAGGTCAATGTCGGAACGGCTTGTGATTTTTTGAACTGCGGTGTTTTGCAACACCTGGAGGCGCGTGCCCAAACCAAGTATGATGCCCGATTTGACGGTGTCGCTTGACTGAGCAAACAAACTAAATGGAGCACGGGCAGGATGGTCAAAGGGGAGCTTCTCGAACATTGCGGTGAGTTGTCGCTCACTGTTCCGCGTTAGCAACTGATACACTGCGGATAAATGCTTCATATCAGGGCTTCGCGTCCTGTCTTGGTCTACCAGTAAGATAAGCGCCTTCAGCAGATTGCCTTCGCCGTTATCCCAGAAGTGATCGCCTTTGCCCGAACTGGTGTTGCTGATAATGACATTGGTCAACACCTGCGCCATCAGAGTATCACCGTTCAAGTCTGACATACAGTTCCACGAATCTCCGTGCTCTGGTGTGACAAGGTTGTAGACTTTCACATCGTAGCCTTCTTTGCGAAACATCTCCGAAGTATCTGCATACATTTCGCCTTTGCTGTCGGTTACAATGGCCGACTCGCCTTGCTTGAGCGCTTGAAACAGTGCGTTGCGTATAATGGCGCGGGATTTCATAGTACCCGATGCACCGAAGATGGCGATATGTCGGTTGAGTCGGGTGTCCTTCGGCATACAGACAGCTTTCCCCTTATACTCGCCAAGAATCGTTCCTTCTGCGCTCGAAACAGGCGATATCTCTAAAACTGCTTTCATTTCTTTTTCATCCATCCAAGAGGCGGTACCGTAGATACCGGATTTGCTTTTCGTAAAGCCCCTGGGATCGTGTTGCTTTCCGCTAAACTTATCATGAAGCTTGATATAAGCGGCGATAGCGCCTGCTATTAATAGAATCAAAAGCATGCCTTTGAGACCGTTTCTCGCGAAAGCCAGCGGATAGCATATCAGTGGATTCCAGCTCACAGGCTTCATGGTAGACTGACTTGTGATACCTCCATCGGACATCCAGATGGAGTAATTGGTCAAGATCTGTGAAATCATTCCGCCCAGATACAAGAGCCCTGCACATCCCAGTATGATAGCAATGATGATCGCTACCGTTCGTTTCCTATTGTTCAAGTAGATTCCTCCTTTTCGGGTCGAGTTCAGCTTCCACCGAGTCCATATCGATGGTCTTGATCGTAGCAAGCCGGCCCAAATATTCTCGGAGAAAGTGCGTCTGGTGAGGATAGCAGAGAACCTCATACTTTCCATTTTGGTTTGTGATTGCTTCCTTGAAGCGAACAAGTCGAGCTAAATCACTATCCAGGTGTGAAAACACGTAGACACCATTAACGTTGGCATCATATTCAAAAAGCCCGCGGTTGTAAGTTCGAACCTCGGGCTCGAAAATCAGATCAAGCAGCTTTTCTTTCCAATCCGGTACAGAGAGGAATCTGAGCTGTCGGATCCCGAATTCATTCATAGGGATAAAATGAATGTTTCGATAGATGATATCGAATCGGAATTCAGGGCGTTTGGACTTATCCGATTCTATAAGCGTATTGAGTGCTACATTCTCAGACTCACCGAATAGAACTGCTGAAGGCGTCGCATCAAATCCGGCATTCAAGCGGCTGATGTCGGTAACATAATGGAGCGTTTTGAATTCACCCTTACCGCTCCATTTCATAACCGAGTCTCGTGTGTTGTAAACGATGTAAGCGGTGTTTCCGGCATAGACCGTACCAACCATACGGGTAAACATCGTTTTGTTCATTTCCATATCTCCGAGTCGTTTAAGCTCTTTGGCGAGATAGAAACAAGGATCATTGAGAATCAGTTTGGTAATTCGTTGGTTTTGAAGCTGTGGCAGGCGGTATGGTCGACATTCGATACCTGCCCGCATGCACATTGCTACTGCTTCTGCAACACGGTGATTTCTGTCGCGATGTGTTTTATCGCCGGGGAAGTGGTGGTTCCAGAATGCCTCCAGGTAATACTGATTAGCCTGGGGATGGATCCAATCCAGTATCGGAAGTGCACTCTTGTACAGTCGGATCGTTTTCTGGTTTGCTTTTCCGGTAACGGTAAGCAGTCGTGTCGTCAGTTCTGTTTCGGCCTGAGGGAATCGATAAGTCTGAACAGCGGTCAGCTTATGGACCAACGCTTTATAAACACGTTCATTGCCCAGCAGATGAAGTGAACGAAAAGGATATTCACCAACGAAGGAAAGAAGTGTAAGAAGCTGCCGGACCTGACTGCCTGGTCGGATATATAACATTTTGGCTTTACCTCGCTTTGGGAGAAATTACGACAACATGACTGCTCTCTTTGTCGGCTTTTTCAAATGTCAACACCCGAAAAACGCTGTCACACAACGTTTTTTCGGCGTATGAATTCTTGTGTATTTTTACAAGAGCCAAAGCAGAGCGTTTTTACACATGATTTGGGGCGAAAAAAAGCGACTCTTACGAGCCGCTTTTGAAACAACTGTATTCTTTTTTATTAGTTCTTCAAGCAACCGATGGGTATAACGTACACACCGTCCCCGCGCCGATATGCATAGTCGCCGGTTCCCGTCAGAACCATCAGGAAAGACGGGGCGTTCATCTTATCGGTATCAATTTTTGCTTCCATTGCTTTGAGGCTCTTGGCACCTTCCTCAATAAGCTTGTCGCCGCCGAGTTTGATTTCGATCAGACCGTATTTGCCGTTTCTCAGATGAACAACAGCATCACATTCTTGCCCATCCTTATCTCGGTAATGATAGATCCCGCCGTTCAGAGCATCTGCAAAAACACGAAGATCTCTGATGCAGAGTGTTTCAAAGAGGAATCCAAAGGTTTTCAAGTCGTTCATCAAGTCATTGGGACCGATGCCCAAAGCCGCAGCAGCGATAGAAGGGTCGATATAATACCGCGTGTCGGACGATCGAATAGCGGTTTTGGAGCGTAGATTGGGGTTCCACGCAGGCATATCCTCCACAACGAAGATTTTGCGAAGCGCGTTCAAATAGGATGCAACGGTTTCTTCGCTGAGCGGAGTTTCATCGTTTGCCGCAATATCCTGTGCGAGAACCGTGTTGGGAACCTGTCCGCCCTGCTTTCTTGCGTAGGAGCGCATAAGCCTTTTCACCCGTTCAGGGTTCTTCTGTACGTTGTCTGCTCTGTTAATATCAGAATGCACGACGGCATCGTAGTAATCTATCGCTTGGTCCAATGCAATTTCATCACGCATGCCTACCGCTTGCGGCCATCCTCCCCGACACACAAGAAAAGCCAAACGGTCGATGCTGAGGTTTGAGTCTCCTTCGATGGTTGCTTCGCCGTCAAACAGATCTTTCAAACTGACATCCCCGGTGGAATCTCCCGATTCGTATAAGCTCATGGGTCTCATTGTCAACCAAGTAAAGCGTCCGGTGCCGGAGTGTGTGATTTCCTTGGTGTCGGCAGGAACAGCAGAACCGGTAAGCACAAACTGTCCGAGCTCACCGCGATGGTCAACTTCAAAGCGAATGGCGTCCCAAAGCTTGGGAGCAAGCTGCCATTCGTCGATCAGTCTCGGTGCTTCACCCTTTAACAGTCGTTTGGGGTTCAGTTCGGACATGGCGATGTTTTGCTCTTTCTTTTCCGGATCGTCCATATACAGAATACTGGCGGCAATTTGCTCTGCAGTTGTGGTTTTACCGCACCATTTAGGTCCTTCGATCAAGACAGCGCCCTTGCCCTCCAGCTTGCGTTTTAGAATATCGTCCGCTATTCTTTTTCTGTAGTTTTCCATGCGCAACACCTCATTTTCATTCACAGTGTCTATATTATACACTATAACAATGAATTTTACAAGGCTTTTTCGGCAATTGGCGAAATATTTTTCCGATGATTGGCGGAAAATAAATCCGACGATTGGCGAAAAAATGATCCGACGGTTGGGGATATTGCTTTCGCAGGAAGAGAAAATCGTTGCAGTTTCGCATTCCTCCTATACCGTAGTAGCTTTTCTAATAGTCATAGTGTTACAGAAATTTCGCAGTTCCTATCGGTCGAGAGTATTTACGCAAAGATCAAAGCCTTTTTTCTTCTGCCATCCACCTTGAAAATTCGCGCTTGGGAATCACAAAGACTTCCGTACGGTCTTCACATCCTGCGGCACTGCAATAGTAGTGAGAGCACACCGCAGGGTTGTCATCGGGAAGCACGTACATTGCGATAATGTCCGTAACCATATTGATTTCGATATTGTCGTGATCCCGCATTTCACGTTCGGGTCTGCTTTGGTCATATACGTGGCGATAAACAATGACGCAATCCTTGAATCGGACCGGGGGCTTACCCTCAAAAAATCTTCGCATGGCCGGGTAGAGATAAGAACGAATGTAATCTGCGGAACCCGAAGCTTTCTTGGGAAGCAATGCGGGAATTCTGACCGAAAACCAACCTTCTGCCGTGAAGCCGATTTTGACGGGAATCGTATCGGAAACAATTTTATCAACCTCTACTATTGCATTTACCGCCCCGGTATATGCGGGTAATACGCGGGTGAGAAGAACGGCTTCCTCTGAGAGTTCTTCCAGCTTCAAGGCTTGTTTGTAGCTTTCGAGAAGATTGTCATTATCATAAAACCATCGGATGGCGTCTGCCTGCTCCTTCATACGCTGCAGCTTGGTTTCCACTTTGTCCAGAGTTTTGATGTATGTGGTTTCACTCTTCGTCCGTAACCGCCTCCTCTGTGTAAAATACAATGTCGGGTTCTTCTCCGTCTCGGAAGTCCACCGTTGCAAGGAGACACGGAGCGTTAAGCAAGCGGATATTGCTTGCCATCGAAATATGCGGTACTACGATGACATATTTTAAATCATCTTGAGGTTGTAAGAGTTTCAAAAGGTTTTGCTCGCCTTCGTAAAGCACCACAATCTCATACCCCATATTTTCTTTCAAGAAAAACAGTTGAGACGGATATACCGCAGGGTAATGCGCCATCGGGTCTACTTGGTCAATAAATTTGAGCAATACCCAAACGGCGAGAATCAATCGTTGATCAGGCTGACACATGGAATCCAACCCAATATAATAGCCGCCAGAAACATCAGCGATCCTCATCTGCTTTTTCAGATTGCGCAGGATCTTTTCTGCTGTTTGTGGCGGCTTCTTCAGCATTTTCAAGAGTTGGGTTCGCGGTAAGGCACCGTATTGCGATAACCATTTGATTACATATTGCTCGTCTTCCAAAAGCATTGCGGACACCTCCTTGTAGTGAGTATGTTGGTATAAATAAAGCTTACGGTTTGTTTTCCTTTTCTTGTTGACGTGATTTTAAAATCGCTTCCAATTCCGCACGGTCGGTAGTGATCATTTCCTGCTCTTCTCGTGATGCCTTTATCGAAACGGATACCTTGCTGTTGTTGGAACAGATTAACGCCTCGCCTCGTTCAAAGCGGGTGATGGAGCGCAACTCCGTTTTGGTCAGTTTCAAAGTATCTTTTACAAACTCCGCTTCGTCGGGTTCAAGGTTGAGAATGATCTTGTTTTTGGAGTTGTTGATGATGGCGCGTCCATATCTGCCGTCTTCCAAGCCGAAGAAATCCGAAAGATCCTGTGTGGCCGAAATGGCGGCACCGCCAAAGCCTCGTATGACTTTAAAGATTTCCAAACAGAATTCAGCTGCCATGCGATTAGAGCCTGCACCGATCAACTGCCAGAGCTCATCGATCATAATGGTTTTCTTTTTTGTGCGGTCACTTTTCACATTGTCCCACACATAGTCAAGCGCAATCATCATACCGACAGGAAGAAGCTTCCCTTTCAGCTCTGACAGATCAAGCACTGTGTACTTGTTTGACAGATCTACATTGGTCGGCTGATTAAAAGATTGCGCCGAACCGGTCACAAAACGGCTGACAATATTTGAAATGCGCTTAGTCAGTTCATTTTTGCAAAGCTCCTCGTGAAGATCTCCGAGAATCGGCATTGCTTTTATGCGCGGGGGAGAGGCTTCACGGTCTATGTAAACCGAATCGTTATCATGCGAGATTCCGTATTTGGCGTAGGTGCGGATCAGCGCTTCGTCCAGCATTTGCTCCTCTTCGTTGCTCATATCGGGGATCAACAGCGAAAAGAAGATCATTAGCTGTTGGATCTTTTTCGCTAACAGCGAATCCATTTCGCTGTAATCCAGCTCATCAATCAGCTTCATTTCGGGAGTAATGGTGTGTCGAATCTCCATAATATTGATACAGTGAGGAGAGCCGGGGGCAATCTTAATAAACTGACCGCCGATGCGGTTGCAAGTGCGTCTGAACTCGTGTCCTTTGATAGGCGCAATGATGTAGCACTGAATCCCGCGCATTCTCATACGCAAGGCAAGTAACTGCATCGTGAAGGTCTTGCCGGCACCGCTGGTTCCCAGCAGGTTTAGGTTAGCATTCTTATTTTTCTTCGTATCGAACAAATCCACAATACAAAGTGAATTGTTATGGCGGTTGATACTCAGGAGCACACCGTTGTCATCTGACATTTCAAAGGATGTAAACATATACGTTGATGCCGCACCGCTGGTCAGTACATTTCGCCTTGCCTTCTTTTCCAATCGAGGAGACATTTGCAAAAACGGCATTACCGTTTTCAATGCCTCTTCCTGTTGAAAGGAGCAATCGCGTACGTACATGTCCATCGATTTCAGCATATCTGTCATCTGCTGTTTTCTCCATACTAGCTCTTCATAAGTCTTTGCAGACACTGTTATGAAGGTTGACATATAGAACAGATCCTCGTTGTAGTTGGAAATGCCTTGCTTGATGTAGTAACCTGCCTGAATAGAGCTTGCAAGCTCATCGTAGTCGGTTGCGGTATCCTGCATGCCTCGTATCTTGGATCTGTTCAAACGTATGCGCTGTGCTACCTTATCCACCGTTTTGCCACGGTTTTCTCGCTTCAAAAATACGTCGATGTCGATCCCTTCACCTGCATTGATCAGAGCAGACATCCAGCCTGCACGCACCTTGCTCGGATATCCGTTTCCTTTGATATACAGAAAGGAATAATATAACCCGTCCATGATAACGTAGTTATGATGTGTCAGGTCAATTCCTCTGGGCGCGATAAAGTGAGATATGCGGATATTGGGGATTGGATCGATACCAATGACCTTGTTTTTAGAAGCCATTGTGTCCAACACCACGCGATCCACGCGAGAGGCAAATGGCTCATCAACGCAGGAGCGACGGTTGAAGAACATATACAGAATTTCCGCAGATGCTTCATCCGGATCCTTAGGTTGAAGAATATTGTTTCCGCACTGCATAAAATATGCTCTCGCATTTTGTTCAACGGTCATAAGCATACTGTAGATCTGGCTGTAATCGTTGCTTTCGGTACGCCGGAGTTCTTCATACTGGAATATTAGAAAGTAGCGCCTTGTCAGCGCTTCTCTGCTTCCCACGTCTTTGATGAGTCGGATATACCCTTCGCCGATGCTCTTGCATTGCTCATTTGACTCCGCATTCAATTCTTCTTTGAAAAGGGCAATGTGATTATCCGAATCTGCTTTGCGGGTGATGACTTTAAACTGCAATTGCACCGGGGAGATCTTCAACCAACTTGCAAATGTGCAAATGATGCTGTATTGCTCATCGTCAGAGCGGAGCATGAAGTTGATGGGCTCGATCTCCAGGATCTTTATGAATCTGCCGTCGGTAGTTTCTATAATGCCATGCTCAAGGCTTTTGATAGGGATATAATCCTGAACGAAGTTCAGCTTTTCAGGCTTTTGTCTTCGCTTTGGCTCGTTTCCTTTTCGGGAAATGCCTTTGATCATATTTGTATCCCACCCTTCGTAAATGTAGTTTTCGTCTGTTTATAAAAAATCGGATTACATGTCCGACATATTGAAAAAGCGAATCTCCGTTGATGCCCACTGCCGACAGTATTCCGAGCGGGATCAGCGTAACCGCCATTGCAATGATTCTCAATGTGCCGGGCATAGGAATCATCAATTCCGGATAGCCCACCAGAATCAGTAATATTGCTGTCTCCATTGCATTCCTCGGCTCAAGAAATCCTCCGAGTATTTTTCCGGAATCTGTATAGTTGGCGGGCATCGCAAAGATATTTTCGTGTTCGTTGTCCATTGCCATTTACCTATCCTCAGAGTATAATAGAGTTGTGATCTCCCGGTAGTAACTCATCAGAAGAAAGGGAATATGTGTTATCCCATTGTCCGTAAGTGCCTGACGAGATCGTTTTTCCCATAGCGGTTTTGTAAGCCCAATTGGTAAATCCTGAGCAATCGAGTCCGTAGGGACGAAGTGTGCCGGTTGTGGTTGAACCTGTCGAGGTAACGAGCTTTGGGGTATTCCACTGTTCGTTCCAGCCTGCGTCGGATTTGCCACCCCTGAAATACGGAACTCTGCCCATAAGAGAAAGACCTGTTTTTACGATGCTTTTTCTTGCGGCACTGCAGTTTTGCTTCTCCAAGAATTCAAGCGTTTCGAGATCCGTAAGTGAAACGGTATCACTTGTTTCGGTTGCTCCGTAAATGGTACGCTTCAGTGCTGTAGCTCTTGAAGCAATCACATCACCGTAGGTTGCACTTGTCCCGCTGTAATTAGCGTTGAAATCGATTCCAAAAGCTTTGGCAATAACGGAATTATCAAAAGGATGAATGGTGCATTCCAAGTAACTGATGTTTTCCATCGTGGGCACGATTGACTGTGAACCGATAAGCTGATAGTAAGAAGTTGGGGAGGTTCCGGTAATCACACCGTTTGAATATACAGGAAGCATTGCGTTGACCAAAGCGTATGCGGGAATTTCAGTAGCTTCGCTTGTGGTGGCCTCCCCATCCTGTACATAAAAGGTCTGCTCTGCAGTTTCGTATCGGAATTGGGGAACACCGTTGATCGCCCCGGTTCGAACAACATTTGCCACAACAGTTTTCGTAACAGGCTTGTAGGTATAGTACGTAACCGGTTTTATGATTTCCGCTTGTTTGATAACTGTGGTGATGGGAAACATATCTGCAGTAACATTCATCAGCTTCGATTCCATGTCGGATTGCTCAATGCTCAACTGATCTACCGACGTAGAATATGCTGCCATGATATACGCTATATCGAATCCGGCGGCTAACTTGGCATTATCTCTCAAGGCGTTCATAGATAGAGAATAATCATATCCACCTACTTTGATCAGAGAGTCGACATCGAGAAGTGATGTGTTATATCCGATCTTTATAATGTCGGTAATGGAATCAGTTACCGTTTCATAGATGGATAGGATGGAAGCTGTCGGCTGGTTTCCGTCCAATCCCAATGCTTTATTGATTACAATGCCGGGTAATTCCAAAATCAAGACAATGATCATCACTAACGAAAGGCAGATACATATCAGTACCTTGAATAACGTGTGACGCATTGCCCAAGCGGTAGAAATGATTGCACCCCAGGGACCTCCCGAAGCTGCACCTGCGGCAATCTCTGCAACGGCCTTGCCGCCTTCAACACTCGCTTTCGCCGTTGCAGCGGCGGCGTTTGCGGCAGTTTCGGTGCCATTCTTCGTAGCCTGCTTTGCGGCTTCTTTTCCTATGTTTCTTGCCGCCTTCGCGGCTTGCGTTGCGGCTTGTGGATAGTTGTCTGAGCCATCGCCCATCTGCTGGTTTTGCGGTTCTGCCATTTTTTCACCTCTTTATTAAGCAGTTTTGAATCTATATAATTGCACAACAGCCGAACCGTTTGGAACCGATTCGGCTGTTGGCTGTTTAACGTTTTCTCTTAGGTGGCTTGATGCTCGTATCTTTGCGGGATTTGGGTTCGTTGTAACGCGAGGGGATCATTTTATACCGTACTGTTTCAGTGGATACGGTACGAACATTTTCACCGTCATATACGGGCTTGCCGTTTTCATATACAGGCTTTCGTTCCACTGACGCTTCGCCGCGCACAGCATACCATTGATTACCGTTTTTATCCTCGTATACCTGATACTCTCCGCGAGGAGGCGCATATTGCGTAGCGTCATAGAACATCGTACCGCTTCCGTTTTCGTGGCGAACCTCAAAGCGTCCATCCATACATTGTGAGCCGTCTACGCCGGTAATTGGCTGTTCATATCCGGGCATAAAGGTTTGGAACTGTGCCCGGTTATATTTTTCTGCGGCTTCACCATCTTCGAAATGAGGTGTTTCGGCGTGTCCTTGCATTGCATACCATTCAACGCTGTTGGCGGCGAGAACAGTTGAATGCGGTGCATCCGGCTTCTCGTAATAGGCACTGTTGTACTACATCGTATTGTTCCCCTCGTTGCTCGCTTCCATGACACCGTCGCCTACAGTTCGCAGTGTAGTGCCTTCCGCTGCTTCGGGGAATGTAGCCGCTACCTGCTCCGCTTCATGGGGATCACCATTAAAGGCAGGTGTATCATAGAACGTACCAACATCGGGGCCGCTTGCCATCTGATACCACTGACTTCCATCGGAAGCATTTACAACAGCGTGGGGCGCCTCTGGCTTTTCGTATTGCGATGCCGCATACATTTCAACAGCAGTTTCTTTTCCGCCTGCGCCGATCACCTTCGTGGATATCTGCCCTCCGGTGATTTGTGTGTCGTTAAGCTGCATGCCACCAACGTTGGGGGTATAGTTGGCAAGACTTCTGTTGGCTATATCTCCGCCGATAGCTCCTGAAATATTTGTGGGTCGGGAAGCAACAGAGGAAATAGACTCTCCTGTTAAGGTTGCGCCGTTTCTGGCGGCAATCCCTCCAAAAGCGCGTCCTACAAAGCCCAATGTGCCGCCGGCACCCATCCTTGTTCCGCCATTTACCACGGCGTCTCGTACATAACTGTTACCTTTAAACTTACTCGCAAAACCGGGCACAAAGCCGTTCGTTGCTCCTGCTGCCGCACTTGCCGCACTTCCGCCTCGGAACACGTTACCGGCACTTCTTGCGCCACCGGCAACACCTGTGATAACTCGTGCCGCCATCAGCAACTCCATGCCCATGCCGGCACCGGTCTGGGCAACGTTTAGTCCCATTGCGGCAAGATAGTTATCAAACTTCTGTGCGGTTTTGAGGAATGCAAGCTCACAGAAGAGCCAAAGAAATACATTGCCATAGCCGTTTGTCAAGGCCCCGCCTGAACCTGTAAATTGACCGACCGAGGATGCGAAACCTCGCAAAAACCACACGTTCAAAACGAGTAGTAAGAGCTGAGATCCTATCATTCGGCACCAGGACTGAAACACAGGCTTGGTTGCTTTGGAAGCACCCATTGAAAAGGCAAGGGGGGACGTGTAACACAATACGCCCACAACGATGTATCGTTCTACTGTTTCCAGCAAGAGCTTAAAGTAGTTCCATCCCAATGCGATTTCAAGAATGAGTAACAGCAGCAATCCCACAACGGACAAAACCGAAACAATGGTTGTCAACCCACTTGTCAGTGCTTGCTCGATTCCTGCAAAGGTAAAATCCGCTGATGTCATCTGTAGTTCCATCAAAGCGGTGTAAGGGGCTGTCGCAATCTCCAATAGCATTGTGAAGAGCGGTTTTGCATATCCAATCAGCACCGCGAACAGTGCGCTACGGGCAAGGAGTGTCCACGGGTTTCTGCCTCAGTGATGGGGCCGCCGAGAATACGGAACAACTGCCAGACGGTGATCAAGAACAGAATGGCCCACGCCGTATATTGCATGACAGTAAATGCTTTTGTGACAAAGGGGAAATACTCTTCCATTGCCGTCATATCGGTACCTAATGCTTCCAGAAATAAGCCGGAAACAGCATCCATCAGTTCAGATACAATACTGCTTACCCAACCAATGATTCCTTCGAATATCCAATCAAGCATATGAAATCACCTCCGTTCCTGCTTGATATTGATGGTTAAAGCACTACTGCACCACCGTCGCCTCCGCCCGTATTCGTGCCGCCGGAACTGTAGTTGCCGCCGGTTACAAGGGGCTGTAGGTAAGCAACGATAAAGCCAAGAGAATTCAGAATGATCCAAGTGACAACGATTCTCTTGAGCCAGCTTGTTGCTTCATCCACAGCCCTCTGATTGCGCGAAATCATTCGCACCAACAGGGCAACGGCTGCCATGGTGACTGCCACGATGGTACTGATCGCCACAAGCTCGCCGTAAATGTCCTGCATGATCGTCGAGAAACGATCCCAGATATCTGCCGCCATAACCGGATTCAATGATACGATCATTGCCGCTAAAGTGCCCACAATCGACCAGTAAGCAGTTATGGTATTCTTGCCGTGCATCTTCATTTTTTTGTCCATACTTCAAAACCTCCTTTCTCCAGTGTTCAGGCAATAAAAATGCCGTCTCTTAAAGCGTTCGCTTAAGAAACGGCACTCCCTTCGCCCGATCCCAGTTTGGGACAGTATCATAATAACATTTTTCCTTTTCCGTGTCATCGGCTTTTGTCCGCCAACTTTTTGCCTTTTTATAGGCATACTATTCCAGCCCCTCCAATAGAGTCAGCATTTCAAGCCAGAAATCTACGTCGGATGCAGGAGCCGACCACAAACGAATTGAAAGAATGGTGATTGCCTGCTGACGAAGTCGGTAATAGTTCCTCGAAGACATATTCAGTTTGAACATCAGATCCTGATGATTCAGCTTTTCGGGAGCTATGTAGGTGGCGAAGATGAGATCATACAGTCTTTCTCCGTTTTCGGGTTTCTTTTTCAGAACAGTGAGCGCTTCATTGACACGATCTATCAACAAGCGAGATTTCTGGATCCCTTTGATTCTGCTCTCAATCTTTTTATTTCCGAGGGTGACTGCAGTATCAACGTTTTCGATCAGCCTATCGATGCCTTCAAAAGGCCTGTCCAGTTCAACGGCGACTGTTTCGGGGAAGCATTCCAGCATCCACATGATTGTGCGGTAATGTTGCAGAAGCATTAGTGTGTTATGATAGCTGTTTTTGGCCTTTTCCTGCTTTGCTATGCGTTTTTTCTCGTCGTTGATTTGTTGATCGGCTAATATTCCTCGCTTTGTCAGAAGTGTAATAAAGGCGTCTGACTGCGCCTGAATACGTCTTTCTTGCTGTTCATACAGCGAGTTATCCTGTTTGCTCATATATGAATTTCTCCTTTTCTTTTTCAATCATTTTCACAGGGCAACACGGCCCTCGGATTTTATTTGTTTCCTGCAGGTTGATGGGGGAGTGGTTGTTACCTAGGCAGTCATATTCACAATTCTTACAATTCCAACACAGAGAAATATACGCGCGTGTTATACGGTCAAAAAGTGCAACGCGATCTTCAGCCTCTTCGGATAGGAGCTTTGCTGCAATGTATCGGCTGTATAATGCAACCAGTTTGTTGAGATGTTGGTGGTCGTTGCCTCTTTTGTTCGTATCTGCACCCAACGTGCGTATTTTACTTAGGATTTGCAGGACTGCGCTCTGCTCGGGTAAGGAAACCAAGGTATCCGCCGGATACCTTTTATTGAAAATGAGACAGCCAAAAGAACCCGGAAGACGGTATAGAGCAAAGATATCCCCATGCTTTTTGAAAAATCTCCATACCTTTGTCTTTTCCCAGTGCCAGCGTTGTCCCAATTTTTCCAAAGTCAATAAAGCGCCGCCGTTACCGTACTGAACGGACGGTGCCAAAAAAGAAAACGCATTGCTTGGATCTTCATATACCGTGTGGCACCAAAGATCAAGCCATGCGTCAGCTTCTTCAAATATATAGTTTTGGTCTATCAGTCTTTGGGTGATGTTCCGAGGAAGGCAAAGGAAGCCATGGTTGTTTGTTGCGTAAACGGTTCCTCGCGCACAGGCCATGCCGGAGCATCCGATCACCCAGTCTGTGATTGTGTATGTAAGCTTCTTTGTATTTTCATCCAGTGAATACTCCAAGTATCCAAGCTTGGATAGCTTTTTAAGCGTTTCTAGGGCCTGTGAGCGGCTTTTAATACCGAGGATATTCTTCAACCCGACAATACCGCCGGACCACATCCCGGGGCTTACAGAATTGATATGACCGCAATAGGAGGCCTGTCCCTTGCGAAATGCGGCATGAGCTACAAGCCTTGCCCAAGAATTCATTATCCCTTTACCGCCGGGTAATTCATCTCTTCGTAGTTTTACCCAATTGTATTTCATCAAACACTTCACGAGGGAGCCTCCTTTCAATTTAGTTATATTCACTTGGAAGTATCAATAAAGACCGGAGAGAATCATATGCTCATCCGGCCTTTATCGTGGCAGTTATTTTGTTATGTTGGAATGTAACCTCCCTTCACTTTTTGTTTTTGGACTAAAAATCATACTAACCCGAGAATGTTTGGGCTTTCCGACTGAGTCCTATTATATCACGCTCATCTGATCTTGCGTCGATGGCAGGGGAGGCCACGGCGTTGGCGAACCCGGTAATGGGCACCAGAGTACCGGCACCTGCAAACTTGGCGATGCGATCAAAGATCCCGATCCCCGTGAGCAGCCCCGCTAAGAAGATCAACGTCACGGAAGCACAGGTGGCCGCCACCTTTTCCGAAAGCCCCGCCCACTTGTAAAGATCTCCCAAGCCTTGCCCCAAACAGCAGATCAAGCCGCCCACCAGAAATGCCCGGATCCCGTTTTTTACCCAGGGAGACCGCTTGGCCCGTGTCTCCGCATATTTTTTATAAGCCTGCCTCTTCACCAAAAATCCTTCTTTCCCATCTTTTTCTGCCTCTATTTTCCGCCTCTCGCCAAGAAAATATGCACCCCGTTCCATATTTCTATTGACATTTTCCCAAAAATGAATATAATATGAAAAGTAAAGTGCATCAGTATGGGCTTTTTTTGCTCTACCGTATTTTGCATCGCAAATACCCTTATTCTAACAGAAGGTGGTCATGAATTTGAAACGAATTTACCCCAAACAGAAATTTGATAAATTTGCAAGCATTTGTGATATGCTGGATTTTGCCGCCGAGCAGTATGGTGACAAGGTACAGTACCGTTATTTCACCAAAGGCACCGAGATCGGCGAGATGACCTACCGTCGGTTCCGCGAGGACGTGGACTGTGTGGGTACCGCATTGGCCGCAAGAGGTCTGCGGGGCGCAACCGTAGCCATCCTTGCAGAAAGCCGTCCCCAGTGGATGGTGGCCTTCTGCGCCGTGGTTTGCGGCGGCGGCATGGTGGTCCCCATGGACAAAGAGCTCCAGGAGGATCAGATCATCGAGTTCTTGAACCGCTCCGAGTCTGAACTGATCTTCTGCTCCGACCGCTACGCACAGCGGTTGAAGGAGCGTTTCGGCGAGCTTGCCACCGCCCGCTTCATCATCAACTTTGATAACGTCACCACCGAGGATCACGTGGTGGAGGCCTACGACGAGCTTCTGGAAAAGGGCAAGCTGTTGCTTTCCGACGGCTACATGGAATATACCACCGCACGGTTTGACACCTCCAAGGCCTGCACTTTGCTGTTCACCTCCGGTACTACCGGCACCAGCAAAGGCGTTCTCCTGTCCCAGGATAATCTGACTGCCTGCGTGTTCCATTCCGCCAACATGGTAAACATCACCAAGGACGACGTTTTGTTCAGCGTTCTTCCCATGCACCATACTTACGAGCTGGTATGCGCCGAGTTGGGTGCCATCTGCGTAGGTGCCACCACCTGCTTCAACAACAGCCTGAAGTATTTCCTGCGGAACGTGAAGATCTTCCGGCCCACCGCCATGATCGTGGTGCCCCTCTTCCTGTCCACCATTTACAAGAAGATCACGGAAGAGATCAAAAAGAAGAACAAGGAAAAGCTTGTCAAGGGTGCCATCGCCGTGACCAAGACCTTACGCAAGGTTGGTATCGACCTGCGTGAGACCGCCTTCAAGGAGATCACCGCGGCCTTGGGCGGCAGACTGAAGAACGTGATCTGCGGCGGCGCGGCTATGGATCCCGAGCTGGTTGATCGCTTTGCCGAGTTCGGCATCACCGTGGTTCAGGGCTACGGCATCTCCGAGTGCTCCCCCCTGGTCTGCGTGGTTCCCTATACCGCCATCCGCAACAACTCCGTGGGCGTCCCTGCCTACGGCACCCAGGTGAAGATCGTCATCACCGACGAGGGCGGCAGAGAGTTTGACGCTCCCGTAGGCGAGATCGGCGAGATCTGCGTCAAGAGCCCCCAGGTGATGATCGGCTACCACAACAACCCCGAGGCCACCGCCGAGGCCTTCAACAACGAAGGCTACTTCCGTACCGGCGACTACGGCTATATGGATAAGGACGGCTATTTGTACATCACCGGCAGAAAAAAGAATATCATCATCCTCTCCAACGGTAAGAACGTTTACCCCGAGGAGATCGAGGAATTCCTGTATAAGCTGGAGATCATTAAGGAATGCGTGGTCGTTGCCCGCTCCAAGGGAGAAGAAGACGACGTGATCACCGCTGTGATCTACCCCGATTATGAAAAATTCGAGGGCAAGACCGACGAGGAGATCATCGCCACCGTGAAGGCAGAGGTTGCTTCCGTGAATAAGAAGCTCCCCACCTTCAAGCAGGTACGTAACATCGAGCTCCGCAAGAACGAGTTCGAGAAGACCACAACGAGAAAAATTATGCGCTATAAAGTCTAACCCCAAGGAAAGGATACCGTTATGTTCGAAAAAATCAAAAGCATCCTGGTCAGCGAGCTGAACATCGATGCAGACCTCATCACCCCCGATGCAGAAATGATCTCCTCATTAGGTCTCAACTCCCTGGAGCTGGCAGACCTGATCGTAATGTGTGAGGACCGCTTCGGCATCGTGTTTGAGGATGAAGACCTGGCTTCTCTCATCACCATCGGCGACGTAGCCGCTTACATTGAAGCCCGCGTGTAAAAATCCCCCGGGAAGGTCTTGACAAACCCGGCATTTTGTGGTAAACTTACTTCACTTCATTCGTGAGGGAGTAGCAAACGCAGAGCTTTCTGCGTAGCAAGTCAACATCCTGGCGTATTGCCTGGCTTGCTTTCATTTGCGAGACTCATGTATAACCGAGGTTATACTTGGGTGTCCGTCTGTGGGATTTTCCCGGTATGGCTCTTTGGTCATACCGGGTTTTTCGTTCTCATGGTAAAAAACAGTAAAAGAGTACATACTTATGTTGGATCTTGCCTTTTTCGTGAATTCCATCTCCCTGGGAATAGCTCTGGCTATGGACGCCTTCTCCGTGTCTTTGGCCAACGGTTTGAGCTGTCCCTGTATGCCAAAAAAGAAAATGACCCTCATTGCAGGGATTTTCGCCTTCTTCCAGGCGGCCATGCCCTTGTTTGGTTGGTTCGTGGTACATACCGCCGCTACCTATTTCGAGGCCTTCCGTCCCTTGATCCCCTGGATCGCCCTGGGGCTTTTGGGCTTCTTGGGCGGCAAGATGCTGGTGGAAGGGCTGAAGAACCAAGAGGAAGCCTGCAACCTGGAGGCCATCACCCTGCCTCTCTTGTTGGGGCAAGGGGTGGCAACCTCCATCGACGCCATGGCCGCAGGCCTCACCATCTCCGAGTACAACGCACCCATGGCCTTGCTTTGCGCCCTGCTCATCGCAACCGTCACCTTCTTCATCTGCCTGGCAGGGGTGCTCATCGGCAGAAAATTCGGCACCAAGCTGGCAGGGAAGGCCTCCGTCCTCGGGGGCGTGATCCTGATCGCCATCGGGCTGGAGATCTTTATATCCGGAATCATTTAATCACATAGAAAGGGAAATGAACAATGGAACCAAAAGCATTTGAGACCTTGTCCGTCAAGCAGACCTGCGAAGAACTGCAAACAGACCCGGTTCGGGGTCTCTCCCAAGAGGAAGCAGCCGCCAGACTTCAAAAGTACGGCAAAAACAAGCTGGAAGAAAAGAAAAAGCTTTCTCCCATCGCCATCTTTTTCACCCAGTTGAAGGATCCCATGATCTACGTGCTGTTCGCCGCCATCGCGGTGACCGCGGGGATCTCCGTCTACGAGACCGTCACCTGGCTGAAGGCGGGCAACGCCTTCGACTTCCTGGCGGTAGGGGATTGGCCGGACGTGATCATCATCCTGGCGGTGATCCTGCTGAACGCCCTCATCGGCACGGTGCAGGAGGTCAAGGCCCAATCCTCCCTGGATGCCCTGAAACAGCTCTCCAGCCCGGAATCCAACGTGATCCGCGGCGGCGTGCGTATGCGGGTCAAATCCGAGGATCTGGTCCTCGGCGACCTGGTGGTTCTGGAGGAGGGCGACACCATCGGTGCCGACCTGCGCCTGACGGAATCCTACAACATGAAGGTGAACGAATCCAGCCTCACCGGTGAATCCACCCAGGTGGAAAAGGACGCCTCCCTGACCTTCTCCGAGCCCGTGGGCATCGGCGACCGCAAGAATACCGTCTATATGTCCACCCCCGTTACCTACGGCAGAGGCAGCGGTATCGTCTGCCGCCACGGCATGAACACCGAGATCGGCCGTATCGCCACCGCCTTGGATAACGAGGAGGACGAGCAAACGCCCCTCCAGAAGGTGCTGGCAGGCCTTTCCAAGACATTGGGACTTCTGGCTCTCGGCGTGGTGATCTTCGTTCTTGCCGCCGATATCGTCTGGCTGTTTGCCGACGGCAAGGGCGGCGTGATGGAAGCCTACGTGGAAGCCGTCCTGTCCGCCATCGCTTTGGCCGTGGCCGCCATCCCCGAGGGACTTCCCGCCGTGGTCACCATCGTGCTGGCCCTGGGCGTCCGCAAAATGGTCAACGCCAATACCATCGTCCGCAAGCTCCCCTCCGTGGAGACCCTGGGCGCCGTGTCCGTGGTATGCTCCGATAAAACCGGGACCCTTACCCAGAACCGTATGACCGTGGTGGAAGCCTACGTAAACGGCACCGTCACGTTACAGAAAGAATTCCCCACCCATCCCGACGAGGATCTCCGCCTGCTGGCAAAGGGGATGTCCCTTTGCTCCAACGCCGTGGTAGACGAGGGTGTCAGCGGCGACCCCACCGAGATCGCCCTGGTACGCTTCGCCAACGAAATGGGGATGCACAAGGCCGACCTGGAAGGAGAGTCTCCCCGTATCGACGAGCTGCCCTTCGACAGCGACCGTAAGATGATGTCCACCCTCCATAAGACCGCCGCAGGCACGAGAAGCTTCACAAAGGGTGCCTTCGACTCCATTATGAGCCGCGCCACCCGTATCCTGGATCACGGCGTGATCCGCCCCATGACGGAGGCTGACCGCAACGCCATCTCCGCCGCCAACAGCGCCTTCAGCGAGCGGGCTTTGCGCGTTCTCACTCTGGCCTGCCGGGACGGGGATTCCATCCTGGAGGAAGATCTGATCTTCGTGGGCATGGTCGCCATGGTGGACCCGGAACGTCCCGAGGCCAAGGGCGCCGTGGAGAAATTCGTCCGCGCAGGCATCGAGACCGTGATGATCACAGGCGACCATAAGGACACCGCCTTCGCCATCGCCAAGAATCTGGGCATCTGTAAGTCCAAAGACCAGTGCCGCACCGGCGCGGAAGTGGACGCCATGACCGAGGAGGAGCTCCGCGAGGCCTGCAAGACCGTCCGCGTCTTCGCCCGCGTTTCTCCCGAGAATAAGGTGCAGATCGTCAAGGCCTTCAAGGCCAACGGCAACATCTGCGCCATGACCGGGGACGGTGTCAACGACGCACCCAGCCTGAAGGCCGCCGACATCGGCATCGCCATGGGCATTACAGGCACCGACGTTGCCAAGAGTGCCGCCGACATGGTGCTCACCGACGATAACTTCGCCTCCATCGAAAAAGCGGTGGAGGAGGGCAGAAGCATCTACGCCAACATCAAAAAGACGGTGTGCTTCCTGCTGTCCTCCAACATCGCCGAGGTCTTCGCCATGTTCGTTCTGATCTGCGTAGGCCTTCCCGCCCCCCTTATCGCCATCCATTTGTTGTGGGTGAATCTGATCACCGACAGCCTGCCCGCCATCGCTCTGGGCATGGATCCCAAATCCCCCGACATTTTGGACGAAAAGCCCCGTGATCCCAATGAAAGCATTTTCCACGGCGGCGGTCTGCGTAACGTGATCCTTTACGGCACCATCCTCACCGCTTCCGTTCTGTGCGCTTACCTCTCTGCGGCCGTCATGGGCGGTGCCTCCACCTTCGGGGAGATCAAGACTCTGCTGGAATCCGATCCTGCCATCCTGGCGCAGGCACGTACCATGGCCTTCACCGCGTTGGCCATCGGCGAGCTGTTCCATATGCTGGGCGTCAGCACGGGCAAGCATTCCTTTGTACAGGTGTTCCGCAACAAGAACGGCATGATGGCTCTTGCCTTCGCCGCAGGCCTGATCCTCCAGCTGGTCGTGGTGCAGGTCACCCCCGTAGGTGCCATCTTCTCCACCACCGCGCTGAACGGTACCCAGTGGCTGGTCACCGCCGCTTTGGCACTCCTGCCCCTGGCCGTCCACGAGCTGGAAGTGCTCATCCACCGCATCTTCAAGAAATAAACGCAAAAACAGAGCCGTTGTCCGCGGCTCTGTTTCGTTTTGTCTTAAGAAACTTCAAAAACCTTTTCCGTTTTGAGAATGCGGAGTCCCTCTCACTCCGCGATATACTTCACGGTGTACACCGTCTCTCCGTCCTTGTTCACCAGTGTGATCAGCGCAAACCGTTCTCCCTTGTCCGTAAAGGATTCCAAACGGCACCCCGCTAAAAAGCTTTCCCACTCCTTCTCCTCCACGGTGGTGGAGGGCACACCGAAGATCGTATGATCCCCCGTCTGATAGGGAGCGGCGAAATACCGATCCAACGGCATGATCTTCATATAGTCTCTGCTGATCAAAGAGGAACGGTTGAACCACTCCACCGATTGGATCCGGTAGCTCTTTTCAAAGAAAGCCGTCAGCCCCTTCTCCTCCAGCCACGCCAGCGTTGCCAGATCCTCTTGGTAAACGAATACGGGATCCTTCACGTAAGCGTCATCGTATTCACTGCCGTAGTAATTCAGCCAGATCACTCCCAGGCATTCTTGGGCAGGATGATACCGCTGCAGGTAAGTCTTCTTGCCTCTGTCCTCCAGAATACGCTCCACAAGCTCTTTCTTTTCCTCCGTGGTCAGCGTCAGCATCTCCGCAAAGGAAAGCATATTGTCGGAGATGGCAAATTCCGTCCCCTCAGTGGCGTTGTGCATCAGGAACTCTCTCTCAAGCTCCCGCAAGGCCTCTGTATCCCCCAACCGCAGGGTCTCAAACAGGGTGGAAAGCTTTACCGCGGTATAACAGCGCTTGATCTCTCTGCCATCCTTCATGTGGTAGATCACGTTGAAGTCCGCATACACCGCGCTGTCCTCGTAGTTTTTCCCTTCCTTGACCCAATGGGAGCCGTCCTCCGCCAACAGCTTATGAACCTCCAACGCCTTGCGGATGTCTGTCTCGCTCTCCAACAAAGGAAGATACTGATCGTCCACTATGGTGGAGTGGAGCAGATCCCCGTACCATTGCTCACTGTGATCTCCGTTGA
The DNA here is from genome assembly GCA_017516825.1 of Clostridia bacterium. GTDB lineage: Bacteria > Bacillota > Clostridia > Oscillospirales > CAG-382 > Coliplasma. The sequence goes on from JAFXBC010000063.1 coordinate 29,607, forward strand.
CGGTGAAATCCCCCTTGAAGGTCATTCTCACCCATTGGATCTCCTCCTGCGCGGGAACGGCGGTCCCATAACCCAAGGGATCGGCATACAGCACCAAGGCTGCAAGCCCCATGCCCGCCAGGGTACAGCCCGTCACGGCAAGACCCTTCCAAAGCTTGCGAAGACTTCCCGCAAACACCGCCCAAAGGGCCACGCAAACGATCAGCGCCACGCCTAACGCCCAGAAGAAGCCCTCAAGGGTGCCGAAGAAGGGGAGCGCCAAGCCCGAGGCGGAAAGGGTGAGGATCACCGTACAAACTAAGGTAAGGACAGGGTTGCCTCCCGGCTTGCCGTCAAATTCCGCCCTCCGTACGCGGAGCAGAACGCATCCCAGGGCCGCAAGGAACAGCGAAACCACCCCCATCAGGATCACGGGGAGCAGACAAGGCTCCAAATACCCTTTCGGCGCAAGAGGACTGCTTGTTACCAGATAGTCGCTCAGCACCTTCCCGAAGATCCCGTCCGCAGACAGAGTGTAATACTCGTCGAACAAATTGAAAAAAGAATTGTTCGCGTTGTAGATTTCCCGCATAGGGTAGGGGAACCCCCGTAGGAAGGTGGCGCACATCCCGCCGAAGAACAAAAGCAATCCCTTTGCCCCGAACAAAAACGTAGCGCACACCCCGAAGAAATCGCTTTCCCTCCCGCAGACCACCGCCGCCAGAACCGCCACGGTGTAAGCAAAGAGGATCGTCACCCCCAGGGTCAACAGCAGGATCGCCGTATCCACCCCCGCGGGGAAGCCGTGGTCGGTGTTGCTTCCGCCCAAAGCCAGCAATGCGGAAAAGCTGATCAAGCCGGGCACCAAAACGGAAACCAACCCGAACACGTACCGCACCATAAACAACTGCAAGCGGGAAACCCCGGTAAGCAGCATCACCGCCGCGCTTTTCTTTTGGAACAAAAAGCCGAACATCACCAAAGCGGAGATCACCGCCACCAGAAAGGCGCCGTAGGGGAACAGCTCCCACACCTCCGAGGCGGCAAACCGAAAGGCAAGCTGTGCCGTGATACTGTTCAAACGGGAAAGATCCTGTATCTCTAAGATCTCAAACCCCAAAAAACCCACGCCGGTAAGCAACAGCATCACCAAAGGAAGCCAGAAATACCGCTTCACGGTGGAAAGGATCAAATGCCGCAAGGGGTTATTTTGCGAAAATGCCTTCAATCTCATTGTCTTCCTCCTTCGTCTCGTAAATAAAGATCTCGTTGAGCGTCATGCCGTAAGCTTCAAACAACAAAAGCTCTCCCGCCTTCCCAAAGGCGTCCCTCAATTTCTCCTCCGGCTCCTCGCTCTGGAAGGTGTAGATATTCCCTTCCCTCCGCGGGAACTTGACCGAAAGTCCCGTCAAGGGGTCCTTCTCGGTATTCACCGCCACGCGGTACTTCTTTACCCGCTCCTTCACGTCCTCAATGGGCTTGGAATACAAAAGCTGTTTCCCGTTGAGCATTCCCACGGTGTCACAGATGTTTTCCAATTCGTAAAGGTTGTGGGAAGCCGCCACCACGGTGGACTCCGTCTCGGCGATGTATTCCGCCAGCAGATTGCTCACCACCGTTCTCACGTTGGGATCAAGTCCGTCAAAGCTTTCGTCCAAAAGAAGATACCGCGGACGGGAAGCAAGCCCCATGATCATGGCGGCCTGCCGCTTCATCCCCTTGGAAAAATCCCCGATCCTCTTGCCGGGATCCAGCCCGAACAGCTTCACCAGCTCCGAAAAGCTGTTGTCGCTCCAATTGGGGTAAAACCCCTTGTAGAAATCCCGCATGGTCACCAGATTGGCCCCGGGGAAGTAGTAAGGGTTGTCCGTCACGTAGAACAGTGACCGCTTCACAAAAGGATCGTCAAAGGGATCCCGCAGATCCTCCCCCACGTCCAGAAGTACCTCTCCTCCCGTGGGCCGATAAAGCCCCGAAACGATGTTCAGCAGGGTGGTCTTCCCCGCACCGTTATACCCGATCAGCCCGTAAATGGAGCAATCCTCCACCTGCAGGGTGATATCCTTCAATATTTCCGTCTTGCCGTAGGATTTGCAAACACGGTTCAGCCGGATCATTTCATTTCCTCCTCGTAAAGTTTTTGCACCATCTCCATAGCCTCCTCTTTGGTGATCCCCGCGGATCTTGCCTGCCGCAGCGCTTCGGTCAGACCTGCTTCCGCCTTTTTCAGGACCGTGGGGTTACGGATGGCGGAATCGGCAATATAACTGCCGCTCCCTACCACGGTGATGATGACACCGTCCCGCTCCAGCTCTCCAAACACCTTTTTCACGGTGTTGATGTTCAGATGCACCTCCGCGGAGATGACGCGGAGAGAGGGGAGCTTATCTCCCGGGCGCAAAGCACCGCTTGAGATCAGCGCAAGGATCTGCGTCTTGATCTGCTCGTAAATTGGCACTTTGCTCCGGTTGTCGATCACAAACATTTCCGTACCTCAAAAACAAAAAAGTGTGCTACTTCAAATAGCACACTTAGCATAACATCCTTTTTGCCGTTTGTCAAGAGGAAAACAAAAAATATTTTTTCTCTCGCAAACGGCAGTTTGCGGTATTAGGTTTCTTTGGAGATTCTTAAGAACCTTTCTTTTCTGAAAGAAAGGTTCTTAAGCCGTTCTCCCTCCGCATAAACTGTTCCGAGAGGAGTGACCCTTATGATGCAACACCGCGTCCGTAAGCTGAAACGAAATTTGTGTATCCTGTTGCTGGTGGCCCTGCGTTTGTGCCTGTGGATCCGCCATATCCGTTCCGAAGCAGACTTGCCGCCTGCCGCAAGTCCTGTAAGCAGCGTGGAAAACACCGCCGCCTGCGCCGTCTCGCTGTCCTTGACGGGCAGGGAAGGGGAGACCGCCCTGCGGCTGTTTGCCTCCGTCTGCGAGGGCACGGGGATCACACCCTGCGTGTTCGTCACCACGGAGTGGCTTGAGGAAAACGGCGACCTGCTCCCCCTCCTTTCCCACGCCACCCTGGGCCTGCTCTACGAGGAGTCTCCCAAACGCTTCACCCAAAAACGCACCATGGCCTATATGGCGGAAGAAAATCAACGCTTCATGAACGCCACGGGCAGCTTCCCCCGCTACGTCAGATTGCAGGAAGGGCAGGGAAGTAAGACCGTCTCCGCCGCCCTCCGCTCCTACGGCCAGATCGCCGTCGGCTGGGGGGGCACGCTTTCCGACGGCCCCGTGGGAGGCGCCATTTTGGATTGCGGCTTTCTGGACGGCACCACGGGCTACCTGCTGGCAAAATTTTACGGAGAGACCCTGTCTTCCCAATGCCCCGCCGTCCCCCTGGAGACCCTTCTAGGCGAAGAACACGCCTGACCCCGTTGACAATCCCCTTCTTTGGTGGTATACTGCTTATATCAACGTAAAGAAGGTCATCGCCATGGTTCGTAAAGTCCCCACCGTCTCCATTCTGGGAGACAGCATCTCCACCTATACCGACATCTCCAACGGCACCGCCGCGGATACTGCCAATTCCACCATACGGGATAACGTTCTCTACTATGCTCCCGGTACTTGGGGTGTGTATCTGGAGGATACCTGGTGGTACAAGGCCTTCGCTCGCTTAGGGCTTTCGCTTTTGGTGAACAACTCCTGGAGCGGCTCCTGCCTGCTGAATCCCCGCTTCGGCACCGTGGGTGCATACGTGGATCGATGCGTTCAGCTCCATAACGACCACACCGGGGAAGAGCCGGACTACATCGTCATCTTCATGGGTACCAACGATTACAGCCATTTCGGTGCTACCCTGGGTACCGCCGCAGAGATCGACTACCGCACCCTCATCACCGAGACCCCCGCGGGAACCGTCTATAAGGAACCCGCCACATCCTGCGAGGCCTACGCCATTGTGTTGGATAAGATCCGCAAGCGCTATCCCAACGCCAAGGTGTATTGCCTCTCCCTCCTGCCCCGCAGGGAGAACAATCCCGAAAACCTTCCCCAGCCCATCGCCTTTAACCAAAGCCTTGCCGCCGTAAGCGACCGCTTCGGATGCGTGACGGTGGATCTCTATACCGACGGCATTTCCCCTGCAGGAGAGGTCTTCGATACCTACTTCGCCGATGGCCGCGTCCACCCCGGAGTGAAGGGCATGGCCTTCATCGCGGACCGCTTTGCAAAGACCTTCGGATCCGTCGCTTCTCGAACATAAAAACCAACGACCTGCCTGCCGTTTTTCGGCAAACAGGTCGTTTTTCCTATTTCGTTTCTTCACTCGGGAATGGCAACTTCGCCTTCCGCAAGCTTCCCGCGGGCAACGGAAACGGCGCCCAACACCAGGTTTTCCTCCGTCAGCTCCCCGCGGAAGGCAACCGACACCACGTCACCCACCCGGATCCCGCCGAATTCCACGCTCCGCAGCATCCGCAGATCCGTAAGAGGCACCCGATAGACCTGCCCCTTCGCGGGGTCACCGCAAAGAACACCGCTGTCCAACAGCAAATAGTCCTCTCCGATCTCCGTCACCGTCCCCGCCACTCTCTGCTCGTAGGGCTCAAAATCCGCCTCCACGCTGTTTTTACGGGCAAAACGGATGATCTCCATGGCGGCTTCTTCTCCGATGAAATACGCCGCTTGCACGTCAAAGATATTGGTGGCAAGATACCCGTCCTCCGTGACGTACAGCACCCGCTTATAAACCCCTAAGGGCTCCGATGTCACCGTAAAGGCGAGATATCGCCTCTCCGAAAGCCACAAGGGAGGCAGCTCCTTCACCCGTTTGACCTCTCCACAGCGGGCAAGCACCTCCAAAATCGGGTCGTCCTCCATGATCCTGCGGTAGCCTTTTTCCGTATATCCCTCATGCTCCGCAAAGCGGGAAAGCGTCAAGTGCATCTCCAGCCCGAAGGCCTCTGCGGCCTCTCCCAAGGTAGCGGGGAAGGGATCGGAAGCATTCGAATACACCCCGTAGACCCCGTCCTTCCCCAAAGCGATCATCCGCTTCGGCGAAATACCGCGGATCTCAAAGGCCTCCAGCTCCTCCGTGTGGGTCTGCCCGGTGTAAACGTCCTCGCCGCGGGCCACACAGCTTCCCAACGCCTGCCCCAGCAGATCCTCTCCCAGAGGTGCCCCGCGGGAGGTATACTCCGCGCCGCCGTAATCCGCAGAATCATACTTTTCCCAGAGCAGCTTATATTCCCAGGGCCATTCCATAGTCATCTCCTCCCCGGAGAAAATATAGATGGGAACGCTTACGCTTCCCCGGGACCCGGTCTCGTCGCTTTCGCCCCCCATGGCACGCCAAGGGGACGCCACCAACAGCACCGCCGCCGCCAACACAAGGCAGGCCGCGGCACCGCCCCACTTCAAAAGCGGGAGCCGCCGTTTTTCGATCTTTTTTTCTTCCGTCCCAAGGGCGATCAGCTCGTCGTCCAGATGCCCCATGGCGGAAACGATCTTCGGGATCTTCATACCTCAAATCCTTCCTTTCGCAAAAATACCCGTAACCGCTTTCGCGTACGCAACAGCATGTTCTTCACCTTGCTTTCGGAAAAGCCGTACCGCTTCCCGATCTCGTCTACGGAGTCGAAAAAGAAATACCTGCGCAGAAACACCCTGCGGGAGTCCTCCTTTTCCGTCATAAGAAAGCGGCTGATGGCCTCCCCCAGCCCTTCCTCGGAGACGTCGTCGTCACAAAGCACCCCTTCCAGCTCCTCAAAGGACACCAAAAGCCCGGGGGAACGCTTCTCCCGATGCAAATATTCCGCCTTCTTCAAGGCGAGATTGCGCGCCACCTTGCAAACGTAAGCCTTCAGATTCTCCGGCCTTTGCGGGGGAATGGACTTCCAAAGCCCCGTCAAAACGTCGTTCACGCATTCCTGCGCATCCTCACGGCATTCCAGAATGCGGTAAGCGATGCCGTAGCAAAGCTTGCCGTACTTGGCCTCCGTCTCGCGGATCGCATTCTCGTCCCCGGCGAAATACAGCTCTATGATCTTTTGATCCTCCATGCCGTCACCTCGTTTTCAATACCTCGTAAAAGCGCTTTCACTCTATCAGTACGTTTTTGAGTCCCGAAGTCTCGTTACCTTTTCATTTTACCATAAATATTTTTCTTTGCAACCCCCTGATCCCTCTCATAGGCGCAAAACCCCGCGGTTTTTTCCCCAAGTCTCCTGCCGTATCCCTTGACGGAAGGGCGGTTTCGTGGTATACTACGTCTGATAAAATTCCTCTACCGAAATACAAGGAGGCACTTATGTCCCTTTTTGCAGGCAAAACATTGATGATCACAGGCGGTACCGGTTCCTTTGGTAACACGGTGTTGAAGCATTTTTTACATACCGACATCGGCCAGATCCGTATCTTCTCCCGCGATGAGAAGAAGCAGGACGATATGCGCCACGACCTCCAGGCCCGCTTCCCCGAATACGCAGGGAAGGTGAAGTTCTTCATCGGAGACGTACGCAACATCCAGTCCGTGCGGGACGCCATGCCCGGGGTGGACTATATCTTCCACGCCGCCGCGCTGAAGCAGGTTCCCTCCTGCGAGTTCTTCCCCATGGAAGCCGTCCGCACCAACGTGGAAGGCACCGACAACGTCCTCCACGCCGCCGTGGAGGCAGGTGTCAAGCGGGTGGTCTGCCTTTCCACCGATAAGGCCGCCTACCCCATCAACGCCATGGGCATCTCCAAGGCCATGATGGAGCGGGTGATCTACGCCAACGCCCGCGTGGCCGCAGAGCGGGGAGATACCGTGATCTGCTGTACCCGCTACGGCAACGTGATGTGCTCCCGGGGAAGCGTCATCCCCCTGTTTATCGACCAGATCAAGGCGGGCAACCCCATCACCATCACCGACCCCAACATGACCCGCTTCTTGATGAACCTGGACGAAGCCGTGGACCTGGTGAAGTTCGCCTTCGAAAACGCTAACCCCGGCGATCTGTTCATCCAGAAGGCCGACGCCTCCACCATCGGTGACCTGGCAAAGGCCGTCCAACAGCTCTTTGGGGATACCGGCACCAGCATCATCGGCACCCGCCACGGGGAAAAGCTCTACGAGACCCTGATGACCCGGGAGGAACGCCTGCGTAGCGAGGACATGGGGCAGTATTTCCGCGTTGCCGCAGACAACCGAGACTTGAATTACGACAAATTCTTCGTCCAAGGCGACGTCAGAACCATGGCGGACGAATCCTACACCAGCCACAACACCACCCGCCTGGACGTGGAAGGCACCGTGCAAAAGATCCTGACCACCGATTACGTCAAAGAGCAGTTGGCTCTGCAATAAGTATTCTATACAAACAAGGCCTCCTTACCGCCGTAAGGGGGCTTTTTTGGCGAAAAAACGGCAAAAACCGTATACCAAACCTTGATTTTGCGGTAAAATAAAGGCGTAAAAACAAGAAGGGAGAACCCAATATGTCAACCGCTACCGTAAGCCTGCAATCGGCAACCCGCTTCGAGCAATATCTCAGGGAAAACGAAAAAAGCCCCCTCACCGTAGAGAAATATCTGCGGGACGTCAAATCCTTCTGCCGCTTTGTCAAGGGGAACGAGGTGACCAAACAGACCGTCCTTGCCTTCAAGCGCCACTTGGGAGAGCAATACGCCCCCGCCAGCGTCAATTCCATCCTGGTGGCCGTCAACGGCTTTTTGTCCTTCTTAGGAAAAGACGACTGCAAGGTCAAATTACAAAAGATCCAACGACGGATCTTCTGCAAGGAAGAAAAAGAACTCACCCCCGGAGAATACCGCCGCCTGCTCACCGCCGCCAGAGGTACCACCCTGGAGCTGGTGATCCGCACCATCTGCGAAACAGGCATCCGCGTCAGCGAGCTGAAATTCATCACTGTGGAATCCCTTACGGCAGGGGAGGCCACCGTCTATTGCAAAAATAAAACGCGCAGTATTCTGCTTCCGAAGAATCTGCAGAAAACACTGCGCACCTATGCGAAAAAGACGGGGATCCGAAAGGGAACGATCTTCCGCTCCCGAAACGGCAATCCCCTCAACCGAAGCTGTATCTGGCGCTCCATGAAAAGACTTTGCAAAAAAGCGGGTGTGGCCCCGGGGAAGGTGTTTCCCCACAACCTGCGGCACCTGTTTGCCAGAACCTTTTATACCATGGAGAGGGACATCGTCCGCCTGGCGGATCTTTTGGGACACAGCAGTATCAACACCACACGCATCTACACCGTAGAAACGGGCGTCCAACACCGCGCCTGTCTGGAAAAGCTGTATAAACGACTCAACACATAATGTATATTATGTGGTGCGATTCTGCAAAAAAAAATAAGCGAACAAACACATAATGTATATTATGTGGCCGGATACAAAAAAAGAACGGATAAAAACCCACTTCTTTTGACGTAAAAAGGCAAAAAAAGGCGCAAGAAGAACACCGGGAGGAAAAAGCCTGCTGCCTCCGGCGGTTTTTTTGCGCCTTTCTTTCGATTTTTGCCGAATTCTTTAGATATACCGAGAATTATTTACTGCTTTTTGTGAACAATTTTTGAAAAATGTATTGCTTTTTAGGCTGGATTATGTTATGATTATATCTGTGTAGGATTCTATTTCCCTCTGCGAGCCACATAATATACATTATGTAACACCTACCGTTGGAGAAGTTTGCCCCATGTCGAAAAGCGTAAAAACCATTTTGAAAATCTCGTCCTATGGGATGATCGCCCTCCTCCTGCTCCTTGTCTTTCTTTTGGCAGGGGTGCGGTTGTTGGGGCTGGAGATCTATACCGTCCTTTCTCCCTCCATGGAGCCCAACTATCCCACAGGCTCCTTGATCTACGTGAAGGACGTGGATCCCGCCGAATTGCAGGAAAAGGACGTGATCACCTTCCGCCTGAACGGGAACGCCACCGCTACCCACCGCATCATTGAGGTGGACGAAGCTTCCCGAACCTTCCGCACCAAGGGCGATAACAACCAAGCCCCCGACGGCAGACCCGTCTCCTTCGACGAGGTCATCGGCAGTCCCGTGTTCTGCATCCCTCTCATGGGCTATCTGGCCGCCTTCATCCAGGCGCCTCCCGGCATTTATTTTGCCGTAGCCTTCGTTACCATCGTGATCACCCTGACCTTCGCGGTGGACCTTTTCAGTGATAAAAAAACAAAAAATAAAAACAAAAAACAAGAAGGAGAACCCCAAGTATGAAAAACACGAAGCACCTTATCCTCGCAGTTGTGGCAGTCTTTTTGATCACCGCAACCATCTTCACCACCATCGCTTACCTGACCTCCAAGCAGGAAGTGAAGAACACCTTCACCGTTGGCAACGTAGTCATCGGCCTGGACGAAGCTCTCGTCAAGACTGACGGAACCCCCGATGGCGACCTTCGCACCGAGATCGGCAACCAGTACCACCTGCTCCCCGGTATGTCCTACACCAAGGATCCCACCGTTACCGTTAAGGCAAACAGCGAAGATTGCTACGTTCGTATGGTCGTTACCGTTACCCACTACGCCGAGCTGGAAGCTCTCAGAGGCGAATACGACGTTCTGAAATTCTTCAAGGGCATCGACCTCAACCAGTGGGTACCCGAGTTGTCCGCTGACAAAAAGCCCACTGTGAACGCTGACGGCACCGCAACCATCATCTTCACCTACGTTGGCGACAAGACCGCTGATTACGAGACCTACGTTCCCCAGAGCACCAAGGACACCGAGCTGGCTCCTCTGTTCACCGAATTCACCGTTCCCTCCGATTTCGATAACGCAGAGCTGGAAGTTTTCGAGGGCATGGAAGTGCTTATCGAGGCTCACGCTATCCAGGCAACCGGCTTCGATAACGCCAGCGATGCATGGGCAGCATTCGACGCTCAGTACGCTGACTAATGCCCCCCTCCCCCAAAGGAGAATTCAAATGCGTAAATTGCTGAATTCCCGTCTTGCGCTGGCCATCCTGTTGCTGGTGCTTTCCTGCAGCATCGCCGTAGGCAGTACCATCGCCTGGCTGATCAGCAAGACGGATCCCATCGTAAACACCTTTACTTACGGGGATATCGACATCACCCTGGAGGAAACTCCAACCGATGATGACGACGATGACCCCAACACCAACGAGTACCTCATGGTTCCCGGTAGCGAGATCGTAAAAGACCCCAAGGTCACCGTCAAAGCAGACAGTGAAGCTTGCTGGCTCTTTGTAAAGCTGGAAAAATCCACCGATCCCGCATTCGATACCTTCCTATCCTACGAGATGGACGAGCTGTGGACCGCCCTTGAGGGTGTGGAAGGCGTTTATTACGTGCAGGTAGCCAAATCCGCAGAAGATCAGATCTTCACCGTGATCAAGAACAATATCGTCACCGTGAAGCCCTCCGTGGACAAGGCTATGCTGAACGCCCTGACCGCCTGCCCCACTCTTACCGTAACCGCATATGCCGTCCAGTCCGATAACCTGGCATCCGTTGCGGACGCGTGGGCACTGGTTCAGTAAACCAACAAATCTTTTGAAAGGATGCAAAGATAATGTCAAAGTTTTCTTTCAAAAAGATCCTTCTCACAGGTGCTACCTACGTAGCCACCGTAGCCATCGCCATCGGAAGCACCCTGGCGCTTTTGCAGGATAACGACCTCACCATCAACGTGATGGCTACCGGCATCGTCGATATCGATCACGTGATTCTGGAACGGGATGGGGAAGGCCTCAAGGAATTCACCCAATTGGCCCCCCTCTATCCTGCCGTGTTTCCCACCGGCGACCAAGGGCTCACCGAGACCCTCTCTTGGGAGTCTATCGGTGCCCTCGGCAAAAATACCATTCATTCCGCCTCCATCCGCAACGTAAGAGATATGTTCACCTTTGTGCAAAACACAAGCGGTACCGAAGCTTATGTCCGCGCCTGGTTCGCCTTCGAACAAGGCGACCTCACCGAGGAGGAGTTTGAAGACCTCATTGTCATCAATCGAGATGACGAGCATTGGTCCTGGAGCGACCCGGAATACGATGTACGTATCGACGGCAACCCCTACGTTGTGGTTTGCGCCACCTACTTGGGCGCAAAAGACAACGATTGCGTCCTGCCTAAGAACACCATTTCCCACCCCAGCCTGCTCCAGATCTACATGGCATCCAAGGCCACCAATCGGGATTGTGTCGCCGTGGATGGAAACGACTCCGGCAAGTACGAAGTTCTGTTCTGCTTCCAGGCAGTCCAGACCATGGGCTTCCAAAGCACCGATCCCCAAACGGCAACTACCCCCTTGGAAAGCGCTGAGAATGCCTTGAACACCGCATTCCCCAATAACCCCTGGGAGGATATGATCTGGCCCGCTTACCAATACGCCGCCCCCGGCGATCGTTTGGAATAACGGCCCCACCCTCCCGCGCATTATAATAATATGAAAGGAAAAGAAAATGAAGAAATTTTCTTGGAAAAAAGCCCTGCTCATGAGCACCAGCTTGGTACTCACCGCAGTGCTCGCCATCGGCGGCACCCTGGCATACCTCCAGGACGAGGACTCCGACGTCAACGTCATGACCCTGGGCAACGTCGAGATCGAGCAGATCGAGCAAGAGCGCGATGCAAACGGCGAACTGGTTGATTTCACTCAGAATAAGCCCGCGTATCCCGCAGTCGGCCCCATTGAATGGGCAGATAAAGGTGTCAATGTGAATGGCACCGAATATAAGGTCTTTACCGATGAACTCAAAAACGTTGTCGATAAGATCATCACCGTAAAAAATACCGGCAAGTCCCCCGCTTACGTACGTACCATCGTAGCGATCGAAGCACCCGGTTTTGATCCCAATGACCTGATCCACATCAACTGGAACGGTACGGACGTTACCATTTCCGCTCCTGTTAATGTAACCAAGGACGGCGTTGATTACGTTGTCTTCACCTTCACCTACAAAGAAGCACTGGCTCCCAATACTATCTCCGCACCTTCTTTGGTGCAGGTCTTCCTTGACTCTGCTACCACCAACGAAGATTGCGAAGCGTTTGGCGACACTTGGGAGATCATCGCTATTTCCCAGGCAGTTCAGGTAGACGGCTTTGATAGCGCTGCGGCGGCATTCGAGGCAGCTTTCCCTGTTGGCGAGAACAACGCTAACGTAGCTTCTTGGCTCGGCGCTGCTCTTGCAGAAAATAGCGTCGACACCTGGGACGGCACTTCCGACACCTCTTGGTATGATCCTGCTGATCCCAAGACCGCATACGAACTTACCACCGCAGAACAGCTTGCAGGTCTGGCAGAACTGGTTTCCGGAGACACTACTTTTGACGGTGTAACCTTCACCCTTGCGAAGGATCTGGATCTTTACTGCGAGGATACCTCGGCAACTGCTGATGGAGACCCCGTGAGCTTCAGACCGATTGGTGATCACTCTAAGAACGGTACCTTTGAAGGCACCTTCGATGGCAACGGCAAGACCATTTCCAACCTTTATCAGAATGGTTGGGATCTTGGCTACGATTGGGATCACTACGGCTCATATGGCCTGTTCGGCAACCTGAATGATGCAACCGTTAAGAATCTGACCATCACCGGTGCAGAATCTTACATCGAAGGCGGCGACGTTGGCGGTATTACCGGCAGTGCAACCGGCACCTGCGTTTTCGAAAACATCACCATCGAGGATTCCGTTTTCGCTACCTACAACAACGGTAACGGCGGTATCATCGGTTGGTCCGGCGCAGGTAACTACACCTTCAAGAATATCACCATCGCAGAAGACACCGTTCTGGCCGGCCTTTGGGGCTCCTTTGACTCCTCCATCGGTGGTATCGTAGGCCAGGGCGAGCCCGGCGCAACCTACAACTTCGAGAACGTAGATATTGCTTGCCGCTTGGACGTTTATAACGACTGCACCGCTTCCTACGACTATTACAACTACCGTATGTGCGGTATGCTTATCGGTCGTCTGAAGGAGACCACCACCATCGATGGTGCAAACTATCCCGATACCAGCAAGTACAACATCACCTGCACCGACGTGACCGTTACTTACGGCGAATGGGCAGATTATCACTATTGCCGCGCTACTGGTGCAAGAGGCAAGCGTGTAGAGGCCGGCTATTCTTATGACGGCATCGCAGTAGACTACGATCACAGCGTATGTACCGTTCATCACCTGGAAGTTATTCCCTTCGATCAGATCTTTGGCGGCGATCAGTACGCCGTTAAGGGCCTCAAGGAATATACCGGCGTGACCGTTGTATATAACAACGACAAACAGTAATTTTACAAACATTTCCCCCTCCGCTCCTCCACCGAGGAGCGGGGTAGGGGAAACCAACTGAAAGGAAAAAGAAAATGAAGAAATTTTCTTGGAAAAAAGCCCTTCTGGTGGCAACAGCCTACCTGACCGTCATTGCCCTCGCAATCGGCGGCACCCTGGCATACCTCCAGGACGAAGACTCCGACGTCAACGTCATGACCCTGGGCAACGTTGATATCGACCAGATCGAGCAACAGCGTGACGAAAACGGCAACCTGGTTGACTTCGTCGACGGCAAGCCTGCACTCCCCGCAGTCGGCCCCATTGAATGGGCGGACGAAGGTGTCGATGTGAACGGCACCGAATATAAGGTCTTTACCGACGATCTCAAAAACGTTATCGATAAGATCGTTACTGTGAAAAATACCGGTAAATCTCCCGCTTACGTTCGCACCATTATTGTGATCGAAGCCCCCGATTACGATCCCGAAAACTTGATTCATGTCAACGTAAACCCCGACGGTCTTACCCAAACAGCTTGGGCTCCTGTTGAGTTGGATGGTGTAAAGTATGTTTACTCTGTCTTTACCTACACCGAAGCATTGAAGCCCGACGAGATTTCTGCCCCCTCTCTGATGCAGGTCTTCCTGGATTCCGATGCAGATAATGAGTTCTGCGAGAAACTGGGCGACACTTGGGAGATCATTGCTATTTCCCAGGCAGTCCAGGTAGATGGCTTTGAGAATGCTGCTACGGCCTTGGATACTGCTTTCGAAGAACCCAGTGCAGCTAATATTGCAGAATGGCTTGAAAAGGCTTACACCGACGACGAAGCCAAAAAGAAGGACACCTGGGACGGCACTTCCGACACCTCTTGGTACAACGATACCGACACCGAGTTCACCCTGACCACCGCAGAACAGCTTGCAGGTCTGGCAGAACTGGTGGACGGCGGCAACACCTTCGAAGGCAAGACCATCAAGCTGGACAAGGATTTTGACCTCAAGTATATCCCCGAAGGCGCAACCGAACCCAAGAGCTTCGAGCCCGCCGGAAGCTTCTCGGATAATGTGAGCTTCAAGGGTGTGTTCGACGGACAGGGACATACTATCTCCAACATGTATCAAAACGGTTGGGCACTTCAAAATGGCTATTGGGATGGCCCTGAATACGGAATGGGACTCTTCTCTCTCGTTGAAGATGCCACCGTTAAAAACCTTGTAATCGATGCTGCTTCTTTGCCTACCGAGGCTAACATCATTGGTGTTGTTGCCGGTGGAGCAGGCGGCGAATGTGTATTTGAGAACATTTCTGTTACCGGCGCATATTTAGGTAATCACTCCTGGTATAGCGGCGGCCTGGTCGGCTGGGCTGAAGGTGATCAGAAGTTTATCAATTGCGATATTGATGCCACCTCCTGCATTTCTTCTCAGTGGGGTGACTTCAACAATGCAAACGGTGGCCTCGTTGGCGGTATAGATCCGGAAGGAGAATATTACTTTGAAGATTGCGATGTAGCTTGTGTGATTGATGCATACAACGACGTCACCTCTGCTTACGAATGGTACTCCTACCGTAACTGTGGTATGCTGATTGGTGATACCGGCAAGAGGGACGACCCCGACGGCAATAACGTTGGCAATGCGATTGCTCCCAATGTAACTTGTAAGAACGTTACTGTAACCTATGGTGAATGGGCTAATTACCACTACTGTCAGTTTAATTCTTCCGGCTATCCCTTCTGTAGAGTTGAAGCCGGCGAATCCACAGGTGCTTACGGTAATGCAAGAGTTGGCGAATATTTCGACGCCAACGGCAATAAAGTAGTGGACGATAACCACGTTCATAACGACGGCGAGAAGCACAACGAACTGATCGTCTTCGATCAGCTCTACGGCGGCGAATCCGGTGACCGTTACTGCACCTACGGTACTGCTACCCATCCCGGCGTAACCGTAGTTTACAACAACAAGTAATCCTCACATTACTCCTTTTGGTCCCCAACCCCTCTTCGGAGGGGCGGGGATCAAGGGGCATAAAAAAGCTTTGTGCCTCTTGATCTCCGTTTTGAAGTAAAAATAACATATACAGCAACGAAAGGAAAACAAAATGAAGAAATTTTCTTGGAAAAAAGCCCTGCTCATGAGCACCAGCTTGGTACTCACCGCAGTGCTCGCCATCGGCGGAACCCTGGCATACCTCCAGGACGAAGACTCTGACGTCAACGTCATGACCCTGGGCAACGTCGAGATCGACCAGATCGAGTATGAACGTGTCGTTGAAAACGGCGGGTGGGTTTCCATCGGCGAAACCGACAAATATGGCTATACCCCCGATAAGCTCCGGGAGTTTACCCAGGATAAGCCCCTTTACCCCGCAGTTTTTGCTGACGGCGCTATTAAGTGGGACGATCGTAATGGATCTCAGAATTCTTCAGGCGACGGCTCTCATCAGCAGTCTTGGGGGCAGATCGGTGCTTCCGGCTCCAACCAGCTCTTTGATGACAGCGTGAAGAATGTAATCGATAAGTTTGTGTTTGTGAAGAACACCGGCAAGAATAATGCGTACGTTCGCACCTGGTTTGCTTTTGAGCAGGGCGCAATTTCTGCAGACGACTTCAAGAACGTGATCATGACCAATTCCGACAAAGATCACTGGTCTTGGGAAACGGTTGATACCGACGTAGTCATCGAAGACGCGGCAGGAGTAGAAAACACCTACGTGGTTTTGTGTGCTACTTATCTCGGTTCCAAGTCCAATCCCAACGGCATTCTTGCTCCCGATGCGGTTTCCTATCCCAGCTTGCTCCAGATTTATATGAAGCCCGAGGCAACCAACGATCAGGTTGATGCTATTGATGGTAACAAAAACGGTACTTACGACGTTCTTGTTTTCTCCCAGGCAATTCAGGTAGACGGCTTTGAGGATGCAGAAACTGCACTCAACGAGGGCTTTGGTCCTGAGCATCCCTGGAAGGATAATCCCGTAGAGTGGCATGGATATGTCTACAACGAAGAACAACTTGAAACCGCACTTACAAACGGCGGAAAGATCAAAATTGGCACTTCCTTTACCGTAAGCAAGACACATTCCGTTGGTGCCGATGCAGAAATCGTTGGCGGTGGCTACACCCTCAGCCGTGCAGAAGGCTTTACCGGAACCATGTTTACCGTGGGCAAAAGTGTCTCCCTCACCTTGGAAGATATTACCCTCGACGGCGGTGCAGTTTGGACAGGTGCTGAAGACAGCACTCTCCTGCGCGGAACCACCAACTCCGGTGTTACCGCAACCGGCAACTTGATTCTCGCCGAAAATAACGCCGCAATTATTCTGAATGACGGTGCTGTTCTCCAAAACAACGACGGTGTGAATGCCGTAAACCTCGGCACGCGAATCGGCGCAACCTTGACCATCAACGGCGGCGAGATTATCAACAATAATTCCAACGCCGGCGCAATCTGGGGCGGCGGTCACATCACTCTGAACAGCGGTAAGATCAACGGCAACTCCTCCACCGGTATTGCCGGCGCTATCCGCATGGTTGGTAGTTGCAATTTGACCATCACCGGCGGCGAGATCAACCATAACAAAGCTGCAACCGATGGCGGCGCGATCTGGGGTTATGGCGCCTCTACCTATACCTTCACCGGCGGCGAGATGTCCGGCAATGAATCGGTCGGCACCGGCGGTGCGATCTATACCGGTACCTATTCCGTTATCAAAATCAGCGGCGATTTTGAGATGCTTGATAATAAGTCCGCTAATTCCGGCGCGATCCGTTTGACCGATCATACTTCCTTGACCATGACCGGCGGTAAGATCGCCGGTAATACGCAGAACGGCGAATCTAACGCATTCAACACCTGGAACAACTCCATCTCCATCACCGGCGGCGAGATTTCCGACAATATCTCTTATGTTGGCGGCCTTGGCTTGACCGTTGGCGAAGCAAATATCAGCGGTGTAATTTCCTACGATCTTTCCACCAACCACAATACCGCATACTTGGCCGCGGATTTTAACGGCTTTAAGTTCACGGTAAATGAAAACCCTGAAAACTTCTCTAACTTCAATTTCAAACCCGCTGCCGGCTATACCTACACCACAGGCGATGAGGACAAGCTGGTTTGCATGAATGAAGGCTACGCTACCTACTGGGATACCGCTACCGGTACCTTCCGTTTGAAAATGGTACCCGTAATGGTTTCTACCGCAGAGGAGCTGACCACGATCCTTGAAGAAGGCAAAATGGCGATCCTGGCAAAGGATATTGTATTGGCTGAATCAGTAACTTTGAACGAACCTGTATACGTTGATTTGAACGGCAAGACACTGTCAACTGTTGGATTGGATTTGCAGAATGGCGGTAAAATGATCAATGGTACCATTGTAAGTGCCGGTAATACCAATTTGACTCCTCATCTAAAGGTTTCCGGCGGAACCTTCGAAATGAACGGCGTGACTGTAAAAGTTCAGCATCACTTGAACGCCAATGCTTATTGGTCAGAAGCTACGGGTATGGAAGTGGCAAATGCAACCGCAGTTTTGACTGATTGCAATATCAAGATTAGCAACAATACCAAGGCGCAGTGGGTATACAGCTATGGAATCAGCGTGAATACTGCCCAAGTAACCGTTAATGGCGGCTCCATTATTGCTGAATGCGTTGCAGGAACTGCAGCAAACGGTCCTACCAATCCCAACGCGATCAGTTCCATGGGTGCTTGTACAGTTACCTTGAACAATGTAGAAGTTACCGCTACCTACTACGCCACCACCGTTAACGGCCATCTGAATCTGAACACCACAGATAGCGGAATTGATGATACGGATATTGTTAACAATCGCGGCGGTAGCCATACCTTGAACCATATTGGCTAATTTTTAATTCCTTGCATTACTCCTTTTGGTTCCCCAACCCCTCTTCGGAGGGGCGGGGATCAAGGGGCATAAAAAAGCTTTGTGCCTCTTGATCTCCGCCTTTCCATGTAACTTATCCAAGAAACGGAGGCGAATCCCATGAACAAAGCAAGATTTCTTCGGCGCACGGCCATGCTTCTGTGCCTGTTACTCTGGATGACCTCAACGGTGAACACCACCTTCGGCTACATCGTCACCGCCACGGAATCCCTCATCAATACCTTCCTCCCCGAGAAAAGCGGCCCCGGCACCCTCACTCTGGAAAAGCTGGTGGAGCATCCCTACGGCGAGGACTACGTGATCCCCGAGAACGTTGCCTTTGATTTTGAGATCCACCTGGGCCCGACCTACGCAGGGATGACCCTTTCCACCTCCGCAGGGGAACGGCTTGCCGATGCCAACGGCACCCTCACCGCCACCCTCCGTCCCGGCACCCCTTTCTCCGTCTACGACGTGGCTACGGGTACCCCCGTCACCGTAAACGAGCTTCCCACCACCCTGGAAGGCTTCTCTCCCAAGGGTGAGACCACCCAAGAGATCACCATCGCGGAGGATGCCGAAACCCTCCTGCAGTTCACCAATACCTACACCCCCGCACCCATGGAGCTGACCGACGTTCTGGTCACGGGTATCAAATACCGTAACTACACCACCTGGGAAAGAGGGGATACCTTCTCCTACCGCCTGGAAAGCCTCACCGGGGACGCCCGCACAGCCTCCGCAGGCTCCACCTGGCACACCCTGGCAACCCGTACCATCAAATACGACCCCACCGACCCGGAATTCAACACCTTTGATTTCTCCTCCGCTATGGAGCACTATACCGTCGCCTCCATCGGTGTCTACTACTTCCGCATGACGGAGATCCTCCTGGATCAGGAGCACCACGAATACGACGGCACCGTCAACCCCTTTGAAGTCCACATTGAGGACGAGGACATGGACGGCCACCTGGAGATCTACACCGTCACCACCGCCGAAAACGGGGAAGTCACCGTAAACGACGGGATCTACCTGGTCAACGTCAGCTTCTACGATTTCCCCGTGCCCCAAGGCCCTGCCGACGTGACCGCAAACCTCTCCATCAATAAGTACGTAGAGAATATCGGCGAAGCCACCGTGGGCGCAGAAGGCTTCAACTTCCTTCTGGAAAACCTCACCAACGGCCAGAAGACCACCCTCACCTCCGATACCTGGGGCGAGGCAGTTGCACTCCTCACCTTCACCGCAGACGATATCGGCAAGACCTACTCCTACCGCCTTTCCGAGATCGACCAAGGTATAGAGGACATCACCTACGATACCACCGTCTATACCTTCACCGTCACAGTCTCCGTCACCGAGGAAAATACCCTCGCCCTGGAGATCTCTCACCCCACGCTGACCTTCGAGTTCCGCAACGTGGCCGACAGAGCCATCGTCAAACCCGGTGACCCGCCGAACCTGTTCTGGCTGATCACCATGCTGCTCAGCGGAACCGCCTTCGTGGCCCTGTTCGTCTACGACCGCAAGAAACGCCTGCCTCTGTAATCCAAAGGAGTTGATCCCGTGGCAGACCTGCCGTCCATCATGACCGAAGCCTCCCTGGAAGCCTTCCTGCAACGGGAAGCCGCCGCAGGTAAGGAAGAAAATACCCTCCGCCGCTACCGCAACGCGACGCGTTCCCTCCTGGAAAGCCTTCCTTCGGATAAGCTTCTCACCAAAGAACGCCTGCAAGCTTGGCGGGACGGGCTGACAGCCTCCGGATTGTCCGCCGCCACCGTGCAGAACTACGTGAAATACGTCAACCGCTACCTGGATCACGCCGGATACGGCCGCCTGCGCTTCAATCGCGGCAACGCCAAGGATCTCTCCTCGATGACCTTCGGCGCCCTCACCGTGCTGGAGAAAACGGGGGAGAAGCGGCGCACGGATCTCCTCTGGCTCTGCAAATGCAACTGCGGCAACACCGTCACCGTTCCCGCAACTCTGCTGTTGCAGGGGAAGACCCGTAGCTGTGGTTGCCTCAAGCGGGAGACCATCCACGCCGTGAACCAATACGTTGGCGGTACCAACCTCCGCCAAACGCTGAAGGACGACCCAAAAAGCACCCGCGCCGTCAGCGGCTACGTGGGAGTCACCCCTAAACGGGGAAAATGGCAAGCCTACATCACCTATCAAGGCGTCCGCCACTCCCTGGGGTGCTACGACAACCTCCCCGACGCCGTCAAGGCCCGTGCAAGAGCCAAGGAGCAGGTCATGGAAGCCGCCCTTGCCTTCGCTGAAAGATGAGAAATACCATACGTTCCCTGCCAAAAAACAATTCTTTGGCAGGGAATTTTCATTTTTTGCATATTTTTATGCGAAAAACAGTTGAAAAAGAAGGAAATACCTCTTGCATCTTTCAAAATGTTATGATATACTTGAGCTGTATAATTGCGGAATTTTACATTTTATTCAAAAATGTATGTACGCTGACCCCGCGCGCCACAAGCGCAGAAAGAGGTTTTTATTATGACGAAAGAAAAAGGCTTCAACAAGCAAAAGCTCCTCACCATCATCGGTGCGGTCTTATGTGCGATCCTGATCCCCATCCTGGTGGTCAACGTGACCTTGATCGTCAAGAGCTTTGTCAACGAGGACGAAGTTCCCGGTATCGGTGGATACTCACCGTTGTTCGTTTTGACAGACTCCATGTACCCGGAGATCGAAAGCGGTGACCTGATCATCTGCAAAGCAATCGATCCCGCCGAGATCAAAGTAGGGGACGTGATCTCCTTCTTCGACCCGGAGGGCAACGGTACCAGCGTGGTGACCCATAAGGTCATCGAGATCCTGAACAAGGATGGCGCCCTTTCCTTCCGCACCCAGGGTACCAACAACAATACTCCCGACGCCCTGCCCGTACCCGCCGAGAATCTGGTAGGTATCTATCAGTTCCGCGTTCCCGGTGCAGGCAGCGTTGCCATGTTCCTCCAGACCACTCCCGGCTTGCTGGTGTGCATCGTCCTTCCCATCGGTCTGTTCGTGGCCTACGAAGTGATCCGCCGCCGCAAGTTCGATAAGGAAAAGCAAGCGGATACCAAGGCCCTCCTGGCCGAGCTGGAAGCCCTCCGCGCCCAGCAGGCACAGCAGAACGCCAACAACAATCCCTCTCCCGCCGAGGAACCCAAGGAACCTCCCGCGGAAACCCCTGCGGAAGCTCCTTTGAAAGAATCTGCCCCCTAAGAGAATAAGGCAGAGTAAATTTTTGAGGGATTGCCTCCCGCGCATCTACCCACCCGTCTTTCCCTCACCAAACAGCCTCCCCTTAGCAAGGGGAGGTGGCTCGCGACAGCGAGACGGAGGGGAATGCCTCCCGCGCACCGACCCACCCGTCTTTCCCTCACCAAACAGCCTCCCCTTAGCAAGGGGAGGTGGC
>JAFXBC010000064.1 GCA_017516825.1 Clostridia bacterium
CCAAAAAGGTACATCAGACTCTTATGAGATCCCGCCTGCGGCGGTTTTTGCCGCTCAGCTTCGCTTCGACTGCAAAAACTTCGACGCGTGCGGAAAAAGGTCGCCATTGTAGCCATAACAACTACATTCCGCACTTGCTCAGGATGACACGCTGACGTTGGAAACGCCCCCGCCTCTCACCTCGATCCCAAGGTTCCAAAAACAGCTTGCTGCTTTTGACGTCGGCGTAATAAAACTACGCATACATTAAAAGCAATGCGCCGACTTGGTCACCTCTGAGCAACCAAGCCCTGTTTATTTACAAA
The DNA here is from genome assembly GCA_017516825.1 of Clostridia bacterium. GTDB lineage: Bacteria > Bacillota > Clostridia > Oscillospirales > CAG-382 > Coliplasma. Next base: position 306 of record JAFXBC010000064.1, read on the forward strand.
ACATTTCCTCCCTCATCCCCCGAAAACGACAGTTTTCGGCACTTAGGGTTCTTTGGAGATTGTTAAGAACCTTTCTTCCCGAAAGAAAGGTTCTTAACGCCGACCTGACTACAAACCAAAAACGACTTGTCGTTTTTGACGTCGGCGAAACAAAACTCCGCATAAATCTAAAGCTACCTGCCGACTTGACTTCACAGAAAGGACACTCCCATGAAAAACAACGCGAAAAAGATCACCTCCATCGCTTGCCTGGTGCTTTCTCTGGGGTGCCTGGTGGGCTTCGGCTACTACTTCGCCTCTTATCTGATCTCCCTGCTGCAGGAGCATCCCTCCTTCGGGGAGGCGGCGAAGCATTTGCTGTTGTTCTTAGCGGGGGCCTTCGGCTCCTTCGGGGCGGTTTGCATGAGCGCGGTGTTTTCCTACGTTGCCGCCCTGCTTGGGGAGGGAAAACTGCGTAAGACCGCAAAATCCCTGTTCGTCTTTCAGCTGATCCTGCTGTTCTTGTTCCTGGTGGTGCTGGTGTCCATGAACGTCATGCTCCCGGAGGGAACTGTCTGACCCAAAGGAAAAAGGAGATCTTTTTATGATGAAGCCAAGCATGAAAAAACAAATCGGCGGGTTGCTTTTCCTGTCCCTCGCCCTGGCCTGTGCCCTGGTGTTCTTAGGTATTTCCGCAGGCTATCCCGCGGAATACCAGGGGGATCCGGAAAGCATTCTGTCCTTTTCCGGGGTGGATCTTTATGCCTTTGCCAAAACGGCGGCCCTGTTCTTCGGCGCGGCCATCCTGTGCCTTCTGGGGGTCGTCTTCGGCGTTATCACCGTAACCTTTCCCCAAATTCCCCTGATGCTGGGGGGCTGTGCCACCGTTCTTTTGAACCTGGGACTTCTGGGGCTGCACCTCTTTCAGCACGGCGGCTTTTTGCTGGCCATGCTGGAAGCGTTATGATCGATCATGAACCTGATATAAAGGAGATTTTTCTATGGAAAACGGAAGAAAATTATTTTTGAAGCTGCAGGAAAAAGGGCTTGACGGCGCCATCCTTATGGACGAGGTGTCCCAGCATTGGGTCACCGGCTTTGCCTTCACCGACGGCATCGTCATCGTGTCCGATAAGGAGACTCTGATGATCACCGACTCCCGCTACATCGAGGCGGCCAGAACCGGTGTCTACGCCGACGTGCGCCCGGTGCTGTTCTCCCGCCGAACCTCGGAGGTGGCGGCCTACACCAAGGAATACGGCATGAAGAAGGTGGCCTACGACGGAGGCAGAACCACCGTGGCCCAGCTTCGCAGCTTGCAGGAGGCCTGCGAGGGCGTGGAGTTCGTGGACGTTCCCGCTCTGTGTGACGAGCTTCGCCGTGTGAAGACGCCTATGGAGATCGAAAGCATCCGCACCGCCCAGGCGATCACCGACGCCGCCTTTACCCATATCTGCTCCTTTATCCGTCCCGGACTTACCGAGCTGGAGGTGGCCGCAGAGCTGGAATACTTCATGCGGAAGAACGGTGCCGACGGATTGGCCTTCGAGACCATCGCCGTCTCCGGCAAAAAGAGCTCCCTGCCCCACGGCGTTCCCGGGAAGGTGGTGCTCACCGAGAATTCCTTCCTGACCATGGACTACGGCGCAAGATACAACGGCTATTGCTCCGATATGACCCGCACCGTGGTGCTGGGCAAGGCGGACGAGGAGATGAAGTTCATCTACAACACCGTGCTGACGGCACAAAAGGCCGCCATCGCCGCCATGAAGCCGGGAATGACCGGCAAGGCTGTGGACGCCGCCGCAAGAGACATCATCAAGGCGGCAGGCTACGGGGATTACTTCGGCCACGGTACGGGACATTCCCTGGGCCTGGAGATCCACGAAGCCCCCAACTCCAACTACCGCAGTGAGACCCCCTTCTGCGTCAATCAGTTCCAGACCGTGGAGCCGGGCATTTACCTGGAAGGGAAGTACGGCGTTCGTATCGAGGACCTGGTTTTGGTCACCGAAAACGGCTGTGAGGACCTCACCAAGAGCGAAAAACAGTTGATTGAGCTGTAAAGCGCTCCGCGCTCACCCGAAAACGGCTGTTTTCAGGCTGTAAAATACCAAAATCCCCTTGACAAACGCACTGAAATGTACTAAAATGGTATGCAGAAATAATATGACTTCTTTTCCGCGACTTTCCGCGGGGAAGACTTTAAGGAGGATAAACCCATGATTTTAGCAGGTGATTTCAGAAACGGTCTGACCTTCGAGATGGACGGTCAGGTCATGCAGGTCATCGAGTTCCAGCACGTTAAGCCCGGCAAGGGCGCGGCGTTCGTTCGTACCAAGTACAGAAACGTCATTACCGGTGCCGTGATCGAGACCTCTTTCAACCCCACCGCAAAGTTCCCCACCGCAACCGTTGACCGCAGAGAGATGCAGTACAGCTACAACGACAGCGGTCTGTATTACTTCCTGGATATGGAAACCTACGACATGGTTCCCGTTGAAGAGGATAAGCTCCCGATTCCTTCAAGTTCGTGAAGGAGGAGGCTATCTGTAAGCTCCTTTCCTACAAGGGCAACGTGTTCTCCGTTGAGCCCCCCATGTTCGTGGAGCTCACCATCGTTGAGGCAGAGCCCGGCGTAAAGGGCAACACCGCCACCAACGTTACCAAGCTTGCTAAGGTTGAGACCGGTGCAGAGGTCAAGGTTCCCATGTTCATCAACGAGGGCGAAATGATCCGCATCGATACCCGTACCGGCGAATATCTTGAAAGGGTGAAATAATCATGACCGTATCTGAAAAGGCTGCATATCTGAAGGGCCTGATGGCAGGCATGAAGATGAGCGAGTCCTCCGACGAGGGCAAGCTGTTCACCGCCATTGCCGACCTGCTGGAGAATCTTTCCCTGGCAGTTTCCGATCTGGAGGATGAGACCGCCGCAATGCGCGATTACATCGACGAGCTGGATACCGACCTGGCCGAGGTGGAGACCGAGGTTTACGGTCTGGATGACTGCGATGGCTGTGATTGCGATTGCTGTGACGAGGACGACATCGTCGAGCTGGAATGCCCCGCCTGCGGCGAGGTGATCTGCATCGAGGAAGAGGAGCTGGAAGACTGTGAGCAGTTGGAATGCCCCGCTTGCGGCAAGATGCTGAACGTGGTCTGCGAGGACTGCGAAGAGGACGACGAAGACGACGAATAAGTCGCAAAAGGCTTACCGCGCATAGAACACCACGGGAGTTGCTACGGCGATTCCCGTTTTGTTTTTGGAAAAAGAGAAAAAACGCTTATGAAGATCATTGATACCCACGTACACGTATTCCCCAGGAAGGTTGCCGTCCGTGCGGCGGACAACATCACCAACTATTACAGCATCCCCCGCCAGGGAGACGGCAGTGTGGAGGGCCTGCTGGCCGGCTCCGCGTCCCACCCGGAGATGGAGTTCGTCATCTCCTCCGCCACCTTGAATCCCGCCAAGCCTACGGTAGGGGACGACTATATGCTGGAGGTGGCGGCAAGCCATCCCCGCTTTATCCCTCTCTGCTCCTTCCACCCCGCCATGGGTGTGGAGGCATCCGTGGCAGAATTGGACAGATGCTTTGCCCTGGGTGCCAAGGGCGTGAAGATCCACTCGGATTTCCAGAAATTCTTCGTGGACGACCAGATCCCCATGGAGGTCTACCGCCATATCGCCGCCAAGGGGAAGCCCATCATCTTCCACGTGGGGGACCCAAATACGGATTTTTCTACCCCCAAGCGGGTGCGGCACATTCTGGACACCATCCCGGACTTGAAGATCATCGCTGCCCATATGTGCGGCTACTCCGCCTGGGAGGAGGCCAAAAAGTACCTCATCGGTACCCCCGTGTATACCGACACCAGCGAAGCGCTCCTGGGGATGTCCCCCTTGGAGCTTACCGACCTGATCCGCCTCCACGGGGTGGAGAAGGTGATGTTCGGCTCGGACTTTCCCCTTTGGAATCCCGATTTTGCCCTGGCCCAGATCGAAGCCCTGCCGCTCACCGAGGCGGAAAGGGAACAGATCTACCACCTCACCGCCGAGAAGGTGTTTGCTTAATCCTCCAAAAGGGATTTTAAGATCATATGATCCAATCCGTTTACCAAACCGTCGTCATTCATGTTGTGCCCCAAATTATACGGACAGCACAAAAACACCCCTATGGTAGGCAATATTAGAATTTAAGCGACAAACTGACTTCGTTTTTCAAGCGGGGTCAGTTTTGTTTTGGTTTGGATGCGATCGTTGTTGTAGAAGCGA
>JAFXBC010000065.1 GCA_017516825.1 Clostridia bacterium
AAAAAGCAAAACCGTAAGGGGTCTCCTCAAAGTCTGATCTACCCCTTGAAAGGTAAACTTACATCCTTTGTGACAAAACAGTTCTTTCATTTCGAAAAAGGAACATCAGACTCTTATGAGATCCCGCCTGCGGCGGTTTTTGCCGCTCAGCTTCGCTTCGACTGCAAAAACTTCGACGTGCGCGGAGATGACTGCAATACGTAGCCACAGGGGATACAATCCGCGCGTGCTCAGGATGACGTCCTGAACTGAGAAGGATGACGAACAGCCGCTACGACTACAATCCGCGCGGCCAACCCGCAGGTTTTTGTGTGCTGCAAAACCACTACGTATAGCACCTAATCCCACCGAAAGGACACCCCTTATGGCCAAAAGCAAACTGAACGTTTCTCAAAACGGAAACGTAACCACGATCAAGAAAAAACCGGATGCTTCAAGCTGTATCATTTTTGCGCTGGTAATTCTCGCAGGCATTTTGCTTCCCGTTTTATACGGCGAACTCAGAGACAGCTCCCTTTTCTGGATCGTTCTTACCGCCTGCATGCTCACGAACGCCGCTTGGTTTCTCTCCGCTTTCTTCGGCAAAATTATTGTGGACGCAGACAAGCGGGAACTTAATATCTGCAATCTGTGCCGGGAAACCTACAGCTTCGACGAGGTCAAAACCATCAAAAGCTGCTTCCATGAAGGCGTCGACGGAGGGATGGACACCCATAAGATCCTGTTCGCCTTCAAAAACGGTCAAAAAAACGAGCTGCAAACAACGAGCAAAGAGCAAACGGAGGAGCTGATCGAACTGCTCACCTCCATGATCTTTCCACAAACATAAAAAGGACACCCCTCTATGACACCTATTATCGGCATGCTTGGCGAGGTGGATGCTGAAAAAAGCTCCATCGTCCAGACGGCATACTTACAATCTATTGAAAACGCAGGGGGCACCCCCATTTTGTTGCCTTACGTGGCGGGGGAGGGGCATATTGCCCGTTTTGCGGCAATTTGCGACGGCTTCGTGTTCACCGGCGGGGCGGACGTGGACCCCAAGCGCTACGGCGAGGAAGTGAAGGAAACCTGCGGAGGCATCGACTACCTGCGGGACGATCTGGAGTTCCGTACGTTTGCAGCGGCCATCCAAACGGGGAAGCCCATTCTTGCCATCTGCCGCGGGATCCAGCTGGTGAACGTGGCCCTGGGAGGCACGCTGTACCAGGATCTCCCCACGGAATTTCCCACGGAGATCTTCCACAGACAAAAAGAGGCAAAATTCTCCCCTTCTCACCGGGTATTCGTCAACGAAAACACCCCTTTACATACCCTCATGGGGGCAGACTCTATGCAAGCCAACAGCTTCCACCACCAGGCAATCAAGGAGTTGGCGCCGGGGCTGGAGATCATGGCCACGGCGGAGGACGGCATCATCGAGGCGGTGTACGGAAGGGACACGCCCTACCTCCGCGGCTACCAATGGCACCCGGAACGGCTTGCGGACAAGGACGAACAAAACCGTTTGATCTTTGAAGATTTTGTGAGGAGTTGCGGAAAGAAATGACCTATCAACTGCACGATTATGAGCTGGATTCCGTCGTTTTGGAGGAGGAACGGATTGTTTTCTCCTTCCCAAAGGGGTTCTACATACCCGATGAAGACGGACAGCAGGCAAAGCCCATCCGGCGGAGGCTTGTCTTCTCCCTGGGCAAAGACGGCTATGTTTTCGTCAGGAAGACCAACAAAAGAAGAACCAAGTGGAAGGACATCTCTTTTGAGGAATTTGCCACCCTGCTTAAAAAAGGAACGTTTCTGGTGTCCGACGAATACGACAGCAAGCTCCACGGGGGCAAAATGATCCAACTCTACGGGGATACCAACCTGGAGCTGTTTATCGAAGGGATCACAAACGTGGCTTGTATAAACGGGTGAAGGGGTAAAGCTACGTATAGCATGATATCTGCCCTACAAAAAAGCCCGCAGTCGCAAAGCGATGCTACGTATGGCACCGCACACTCGTCTATGCGTCACCCTGAGCGAAGCAGGCGTGGAATAATGTTGTACCTTAGGTTGCAATGAGAAAAGCCTGCGGAGTCGAAGTTTTGCTTTTTGAAATTGCCCGTTGTCTTTGGATACGTAGTTCCTTTTACAGCAATTTCGAAAAGCAAAACCGCAAGGGGTCTCCTACGAATTTGATCTACCCCTACATAGGCAAACTTACATCCTTTGTGATAAAACAGTTCTTTCATTTCGAAAAAGGTACATCAGACTCTTATGAGATCCCGCCTGCGGCGGTTTTGCTCCATCCACTCCGTTCCTTCCGCAAAACTTCGACGTGCGCGGAGATGACTGCAATACGTAGCCACAGGGGATACAATCCGCGCGTGCTCAGGATGACGTCCTGAAGTGAGAAGGATGACGAACAGCAGCTACGACTACATTCCGCGCGGCCAACCCGCAGGGTTGGTATGCTCAGGATGACATGTAGCCGTTACAGTTCCAAAAACGGCTTTGCCGTTTTTGACGTCGGCGTAGCAAAACCACGCATAAATCTAAAGCATTGCGCCGACTTGTGCGCCCCCACGTTTCGATTCCAAGGTTCCAAAACGCCACCCTCACGGTGGCGTTTTGCGTAGGGCGGAACCGAAGGGTGAACGCCGACTTGGTTTCGCACCTCGGTTCCAAAAACGACTTGCCGTTTTTGACGTCGGCATAGCAAAACCACGCTTAAACCAAAAGCTTTGTGCCGACTTGTGTGCCCGATGGGCTTGACAAAACCCACCCGCTTTGTTACAATAAGGGATGTAGAATTGTAACTTGGGGGAAAACGCCTTGAAATTCTTTTCTTTGGATCTGAAGCATCACCGCACGCCGGAGGAAAACAAAAAGAATCTGCTGGAATGCACCGCCTTTTGCATCCTGCTGTTGCTGGCGGCCTGCCTTGCCTTAGGGCTTTGGGGCGCCGGAGTGGTGGAGGAGCACGCCGCCTTGAAGGAGGCCGGAGAGGAGTATTGGGACAGTATGTTCAAATACCTCCTGCTGTTTGCGGTATTCGCCTGCTGTGCCTTCGTGATGTACTGCCGTCAGACCGGCACCCTGACGGAGGGAAAGCTGGTGGCCATCCTGTTTTTGCTCGCTTTGGTGGCGCGGCTGGTGTATACGCTGGAGATCGGCATCACCACCAACCAGCACGATACCTCCTGGTTCGGCAAGGAGGGGAACAACTACGGCCACACGGGATATATCAAGTATATCATGGAAAACGGCATTCCCAACTTTGACGTGGTGGGAAAGAGCCAGTTCTACCATCCCCCGTTGCATCATATCATCTGCGCCTGGTTTTTGGAGCAGCAGGTGGCCATCGGCATCACCTTTGACACCGCCGCACAAAACCTGCAGATCCTGACCCTGTTCTATTCCATGGTCACCCTGTACGCCTCTTATCGGATCCTGAAGATCTTTGAATTCAAAGGCCTTTCCCTGTTCCTGCCCTTGACGGTGCTGGCCTTCCATCCCACCTTCTACCTGTTCTCGGGAAGCATCAACAACGACTGTCTCAGCGTGATGTTCGTCTTCCTGGCGGTATGGGCGGCGCTGGAATGGCACAAAAAGCCCTCCTTCTTCACCATTTCCCTGCTGGCGTTCTGCATCGGATGCTCCATGTTCGCCAAGCTGGCAACGGGAGTGGTGGCCCCTGCGGTGGCCTTCCTGTTCCTGCATAAGCTGGTAACGGAAAGAGATTGGAAGGGCAGAGGCACCCTCATCGCCCAGTTCGCCCTGTTCGGGGTGATCTGCATCCCTCTGGGATCGGCTGGCAGGTGCGGAACTACCTGGCCTTCGATACCCCCTTGACCTACGTGCCCAGGCTTTCCGACAAGGCGGATCAATATTTGGGCGGCTACTCGGTTGCGGACCGCTTCTTCGATTGGGATTCCCTGAAGGATTTCGGGGTCTACCCCATGCGGGCAGGCACCCAGGGGGCGGAATACTTTGAGCATTGTATTCCCTTGGCGATTCTGAAAATGTCCATGTTCGGGGAATATTCCCGCTGGAAGGATTACCACGTTTACGACGCTTCCGCCAATCTGCTGTTCTGGATGAACGTGATCATCGTAGCGGCAACCCTCATCGGCGCGGGCTACTGTCTGTGGCAGGCATTCCGCAAGAACACCGAGGAGGAGTTCAAGTCCTCCGTGGGCTTTGGCAGGATCCATTGTCTGTTCATTCTGTTCTATTGGGTCACCATGCTGGTCACCTACGTGCCCTTCTGCTTCTCCTATCCCCATTTCTGCTCCATGGACTACCGTTATCTGGTGCCCACCCTGTTGACCGGGGCGGTGTTCCTGGCAGTCCTTCTGCGGAAGATGGAAACGGCGGATAAGACCACCACCAAGGGCAAGCTCCTCATCGGAGGCAAGTCCCTCCTCATCGCCGCTACGGCCCTGTTCGCCGTGTGCGCCACCATGATCTACCCCATGTACTATTGATAAAATGAATTTTTTCCAAACTGCCATACAGGTGCTTTCCATGATGGCCTACGCCATCCCCGGCTTCCTGTTCGTGAAAACGAAAACCTTATCTCCCGCCCAGATCGCCCCCTTCTCCAAGGTGCTGGTATACCTTTGCCAGCCCTGCCTGGAGGTACACGCCTTCCTGTCCGCGGATTGCACCCCCGAATTGCTGGCCGCCATGGGCTGGTTCTTCCTTCTTTGCACCGGGGTACAGGTGTTGGTGCTGGGGCTTTCCTGCCTGATCTTACGGGACCGCAAGTCCGTCTGTAACCGCGTGGCGGGAGCGGCCTCCACCTTCGGGAACGTGGGCTTTATCGGCATCCCCTTGCTGGAAGCGTTACTGCCCGCGGAGGTTGCCCCGGACGCCGTGGCGCTGTCTGCGGTGTTTGCCCTCTCCATGAATCTCTTGGCCTGGACGGCAGGGTTGTTCTTAATCACCGGGGAGAAAAAGCATATCCGCGTGAAGGGATTGCTGTTAAACCCCGCCATGCTGGCCTTTTACGTGGCCTTCCCCCTGTTCCTGGCGGGCTTCAAGCTCCCGGGAGCCTTGGAGACCACCGTCTCCTTGGCGGGGAAAATGTCCACTCCCCTTTGCATGATCGCCTTGGGTATGCGGCTGGCGGCCACCCCCTTCCCCCGCATTCTGAAGGACAAATACGCCTGGATCGCCTGCGGCGGAAAACTGGTGGTGATGCCCCTGCTGGCACTTCTATGCATCAAGCTCCTGCCCTTTCCCTGGTACTTCGGCGCCACGCTGTTCCTGCTGTCCTGCTGTCCTACGGCGGCGGCCGTGCAAAACTTCTCGGAGATCTACCTCCCCTCGGAGGAGACCGCAGGAAAGCATACCGCCGCGGATGCCATTTTGCTGTCTAATCTGCTTTGTATGCTGACAATCCCTTTGTTGGTGACGTTACTGTAAGCGAAATGGGACGCCGTCCCCTACAAATACGCGCCAAGTATCTGCAAAACAAAAACCCACGTAAATGGTTTTTCCATCAGATTCGTCTCATCCCTTCCCCCAGCCTTCTTCAAAGGAGAATGATTCACTTATGCGTATCGGCATTTTCGATTCCGGGTTGGGAGGGCTCACCGGCTACCGCGCCTTGCGGGAGCTGCTGCCCGCCCACGACTTGATATACTTCGGCGACAACGCCCGTGTGCCCTACGGCACCAAATCCGGGGAGGTCATCTGCCGTTTTGCCCTGCAGGACGTGCGGTTCCTCCTGTCCCAAAAGGTGGAAGCGGTGCTGGTAGCCTGCGGCACGGTGTCCTCCAACGCCCTGGAGCTGTTGGAACGCACCTTCCCCCTGCCCTTCGTGGGAGTGGTGGAGCCTGCCGCAAGGCGGGCCTGTGAGCTCGCTTCCGGGGGAAACGGGAAGATCCTGGTGCTGGGCACCGCCGCCACGGTGGGCTCGGGAGCCTACGAAAAGGCCATCAAAAAGCTGGATCCCTCCCTGCGGGTGGAATCCGTGGCCTGCCCCATGTTCGTGCCCCTGGCGGAAAACGGCTTTACCCAAAAGGGTGATATCGCCGCCACGGAGATCGCAAAACGGTATCTCCGACCCTACGAAGCCTTTTCCCCCGACGCGGTGATTTTGGGCTGTACCCACTTCCCGTTGCTTTCGGAGATTCTTACCGACGTGCTTCCCTACCCCGTGCAGGTCTCCGCCGGAGAGGAGGCCGCCAAAGCCATGGCCAAGGCCGCCCTTGCCCTCTCCCCCGCCGTGGGAGCGGGGAAGGATCTGTTCTTCACCTCCGACGACCCCGAAGCCTTCCGCAAAAACGCCGCCACCTTCCTGGGCCGTCCCATCACCGGGTCCATCACCCGCGTAGAAATCGAGAAATTTTAAGTATGAACGTATCTATTGAAATCACAAACTACCGCTACGACACCGCCGAGGGGGAGCCCGAGACCATCAGCTATCGGGTGGACGGCACCTGCCGCAACTCCCGTGACGGCATCAAGGTGGAATATACCGAGCCGGAGCTGACGGGGATGGATCACACCGTTACCACCCTCACCGCCATGCCGAATGGCATCGTTTCCGTGAACCGCGTGGGGCAGATCAACACCCACATGATCTTCGAGGAGGGGAAGCTCCACGCCTGCATTTACAACACGGGGTATTTCCCCATGCAGATCACCATCCTCACCTCCCGTCTGGAAAACAGCCTCACCCCCAAGGGCGGCTGTCTGGACGTGGAGTACAGCATGGAGATCGGCGGCCAACATTCCGCCAAAAACCGTATGCGCCTGACGGTGACCCCCGTGGGCATTCTGTCGTAAAAAGAGGTATTTATGAAGATCAAAACACCCTCCGACAACCTCATCCTCCTGCCCATGGAGGTACTGCCCCGGGTGAAGAACGCCTCCGCCACGGAGCTGAAGGTGCTTCTCTACCTGTTCGGCAAGAAGGAAGCCACTCCCGCGGAGATGGCACAGCAATTGGGCATCACCCCCGCAGACGCGGAAGCCGCCTTTGCCTTCTGGCGGGGCGCGGGGATCTTTGAAGAGGACGACTCCGCTCCCAAGAAGGCGGTGGCTCCCTCCACCTCCCTTTACAAATCCTACGACAGCCACACCATCGCCTCCTATCTGGACGAGGACGCCGCCTTCCGCTCCTGTACGGAATTGGTATCGGAGACCTTCGGGGCGGGGATTCTCAACAAAAACGAGCTTTCCTCCCTTTTGTACCTCTACAACTACGTGGGACTGCCCGCGGAGGTCATCGGCGGCATTGCGGGGTATTGCAAGTCCAAGGGCAAGACCTCCATGCAATATCTGATGAAGACCGCCCTTTCCATGTACGAAAAGGAGGGCATCGACAGCTACGAGAAGTTCGAACAGCACATGGCCCTGCTGGAAAAGCGGAACGCGGATTCCACCCGCTTGCGTACCATGCTGGGCTTTGGGGAGCGGGCTCTTTCCACCAAGGAAAAGGAGTTCTTCACCCGCTGGCTGGAGGAATGGACGTTGCCCTTCGACCTCATCTCCCTGGCCTACGAAAAAACGGTGGACAACCTCCACAAGGTGAACCTGGCCTATATGAACGCCATGCTGAAGCGCTGGTACGAAAACGGCTTTACCACCGCGGAGGACGTGGAGATCGGGGACGCCAAGGCCAAGGCCGAGAAGACCCCCGACGCCTCCTATGGCGACAGCGACGCCTTCTTCGAAGCGGCTCTCAAGGCCGGATTCGAAGGCTAAAAACCGATTGAAAAGCAACGCTTTTCAATCGATATCCGCGCGGCGGGGTACGCGCGCTTATCGCCGCCTGCCAAAATCTTTGATTTCGACAGGCTCCCCTCGGCGCGCGGACTCGCTTTGCTCGTCTCAGCGGTGTTTTTTCGACGGCAAAGCCGCCAAAAAAACGAAAATGATCATAGTTTACAATCGGATTCGAAGGCTAAATCAAACTTAAGGAGTTCGTTATGACCCTCACACAGGTTTTACATATCAAGGACAAGCAACGCTCCGAGGCGGAAGCCAAGGCGGAGGCCCGTACCATCGCCCTCTGCAAGGAGATCCCCGCCCTTTCGGAGATCGACCGTCAGCTTGCGGCCTACGGCCCTGCCCTGGTGGGCTTTGCCATCGCGGGGAACAAGGAGGCCATCGCCAATCTGGAAAAAGAAAACTTGGAGCTTCAGGAGAGACGGAAGCAATTGCTTCTCTCCCACGGCTACAAGGCCAACGAGGATTCCCCCGCTTACGTTTGCTCCAAATGCTCCGACAGCGGGTACGCCAAGGGCACCCTTTGCATCTGCGTGAAACAGCAGATCGCCCTGTCCGCCTACGCCTCTGCGGGGTTGGGAAAGGGGCTCATCGGCAAGAATTTTGAGAACTTCTCCCTGAAATACTATACCGGGGACGACCTGGCCCGCATGGAAAAGGTGGTTGCCATCTGCCGCGACTACGTGAAGAGCTTCACCCCCACCTCCCAACCCCTTTTGTTTATGGGCAAGACGGGGCTTGGGAAGACCCACCTTTCCGCCGCCATCGCAGGCGGGGTGGCCGCAAGGGGGTACAACGTGATCTACGAGACCTCCCAGAAGCTGTTTGACACCTACGAGGCCGCCCGCTTCGCCCGGGACAGTGCCCCCGACACGGAAAAGTACGAGGAGTGCGACCTGCTGCTCATCGACGATCTGGGGGCGGAATGCGGCTCCCAGTACACCGCCGCTACCTTCTTTAACCTGCTGAACACCCGTCTCATGCACAGCAAGCCCACGGTGATCAATACCAATCTGAACCGTCCCCAACTGGAAAAGACCTACGGGGAACGGGTGCTTTCCCGCCTGCTGGGCGAGTTCCGCGTACTGCTCTTCACCGGCAGCGACGTGCGGATGCAGAAGTTATCGGAGAAGTGAGGAGCGCTTAAGAGGCTCTGCCTCTTAAGAATCTCCGCTCAAGGGACCCGTCCCTTGAGAATCCCACACTATGAGGAAAATGGATAGGGTCTGCTTTTCGAAGCGGCCGTAACAATCAAAAACCTTGTTGCGTATCCCTATGTTCGCATCATACAATTTGCGTATTCGTAGGGGACGACGTCCACGGCGTCCCGTGAACAAGTAATCCGCATTCGGCGACGGCTTCCCGCCTTCCCCAACGTGACCACCTCCCGAAAACGACAGTTTTCGGCAATCAGTTTCTTCCTTTCTTTAAGGAACGTTTTGGGACGCTTAAGAGGCTCTGCCTCTTAAGAATCTCCGCTCAAGGGACCCGTCCCTTGAGAATCCCACATTATGAGGAAAAGGATAGGATCTGCTTTTCGAAGCGGCCGTAACAATAAAAGCCTTGTTGCGTATCCCTATGTTCGCATCATACAATTTGCGTATTCGTAGGGGACGACGTTCACGGCGTCCCGTGAACAAGAAATCCGCATTCGGCGACGGCTTCCCGCCTTCCCCAACGTGACCACCCCCCCGAAAACGACAGTTTTCGGCAATCAGTTTCTTTGGAGTTTAAGAACCTTTCTTTTCTGAAAGAAAGGTTCTTAAGAAAAAAATCATGAAACAAATCGAACTCTACACAGACGGCGCCTGCAGCGGCAACCCCGGCCCGGGGGGCTACGGCGCGGTGCTGAAATACGGCAAAACCGAAAAAGAGCTTTCCGGCGGCGAGAAGGAGACCACCAACAACCGCATGGAGCTGATGGCCGCCATCGTGGGCCTGGAGGCCTTGAAGGAGCCCTGCGCCGTAACGCTCACCAGCGATTCCAAGTATTTGGTGGACGCCATCCAAAAGAAATGGCTGGAAAACTGGCAAAAACGAAACTGGCGGAAAGCCGACGGCTCCCCCGCCCTGAACCGTGACCTCTGGGAGCGGCTGCAAAAACAGCTTGACAGACACCAAGTCACCTTCGTTTGGATCAAGGGCCACGCAGGCCACCCCTACAACGAGCGTTGCGACCGCCTGGCGGTGGAAGCCATCGAAAAATTTCGGTAAATTCTCGGCTGATCGAACATCGGATGTTTGATTGGCCGGAATTTTACATCAAGAAAGGAGCCGAAACCCTTATGAAGACCGTTCTCATCACAGGCGCCTCCGGAGGCATCGGCAAGGCGGCGGCGAGAGCCTTCCACAGGGAGGGCTACCGGGTGATCCTCCATTACAACAAAAACGAAGAGGGGGCAAAAGCTTTGGCGGCAGAGCTGGAAAACGCCGTCCTTTACCGGGCGGATCTGGCAGACCGTGCCCAGGTCAAGACCCTTGCGGAGGCCTTCCCGGAAACCGACGTGCTGGTGAACAACGCGGCGGTGGATCTGTTTGCGCTGTTTGATCTGGTGTCCGAGGAGCAAGCAAAGGAGCTTTACGAAGTGAACCTGTTCGCTCCCCTCACCCTCTCCCGCATTTTGGTGAAAGGGATGCTTTCCCGCGGGGAGGGTTGCATCCTGAACATGTCCTCCATGTTCGGAGAGACGGGAGGAAGCTGTGAGGTGGATTATTCCGTCACCAAAGCCGCCCTTATTGGCTTAACCAAGGCCTTGGCGAAGGAAGTGGGCCCCGCAGGTGTGCGGGTGAACTGCGTCTGCCCCGGGGTGATCCAAACCCCCATGAACGACCGTCTTACCGTTGAGGAAGCGGAGGATCTCATGACCTCCATCCCCCTGGACCGCTTCGGCACCCCCGAGGAGGTTGCGGAGGCCTTGGTGTTCTTGGCATCAAGTAAAGCGTCCTATATCACCGGGGCGGTGCTGGACGTCAACGGCGGGATCTGAAAAGAGAAAAAGCACTTACGGACGTTTCGCCGTAAGTGCTTATTTGCTATTACTTCTTTTTACAGATCAACCAAGTGATTCCTGCGGCAACTCCTGCACAGAGGGTGCCTACCAAGAACACCGTCCAAAGAGGGACGCCTTGGGCAGGCTCTTCCCCGGGAACGCTTTCCTCACTTCCCCCGGAAACGGGATCTTCCGGCGGAACGGAAGATTCCTCTTCCGAAGCCTCCTCGGATTCTTCTTCGGAAACTTCTTCCGAAACTTCCTCCGAGACCTCCTCGGAGCTTTCTACTTCCGAGCTTTCCTCGATTCTTTCCACCACGGGAATGGCTTCCGTCTTCAGTACCTCCCCGCAGAGAGTACAGCTTTGCCGCTTTTCCCCCTCCTCGGTCTCCGTGGGCTCCTTGACCGTTTCCCACTGGCCGGAGGTATGCTTTACGCCGTTTTCCTTTTCAGCGCCGCACTTGGTACAACGGGAAAACCTATGGCAAGGATTCTCGGGATCCTCTTCCTTCGCCCATTCATGGGGGCAATTCACGTACAGCACGTAGTTATCCACCGTCTCCGTTGGGGTATAGACCTCCAGGAATCCCTCGCCGGGGGTAACGTACGTAGAAACGTATACCTTAGAAACACCGTCCAGCCAGGAATACTCCACTTTTTTCATATCCAGCATGGAGGCTTCGCTGACGTAAATTTCCACAGACGGACAATTATAGAACACTCTGCTTTCCAGAGCATCCGCTCTGAAACCCACCTCCGTCAGGCTTTCGCAACCTGCAAACGCACCCGCACCCACGCGGGAAAAATAGATCGTCCTTGCGCTTGGAAGTGAAACCAGGCTCTTACACCCGGAAAAAGCGTATCTGTCGATGATGGCGCCGTATGCACGCGTTGCCGCCACCTCTCGCAGATTTTCGCATCCTGCAAAGGCGGATTTGCCGATATACTGTACCTCTCCCAAAAATTCCACCCGGGTGAGGTCCTTGCAGTTTTCGAACATGGCGTGAGAAACGGCGATCACATCCTCGGGGAAGACCACCTCGGTTACCGGCTCTCCGTTGAGAAGCAGTCGCCCGGAATAATACACCGGGGAGGCGGCGGCAAAGGTAAACCCGCCCACGCTGTCAAAGAGCTCCTCAAAGGTAATACGGCAGTAAGCGTCCAGATCGGAAATATGCACCTCGCTGATCTTTTCACAGCTGTCGAAGGCACCGCCGCCGCAGAACTTCAAGGTAGAGGGCAGGGTGACCCGTTCTATTTTTTTCGACCCTTCAAAAGCACCCATGCCCACGTACTCCAGCCCCTCGTTCAGGTCTGCCGCCGTCAAACCGCTGTGGGCAAAGGCACAAGTGCCGATCTTCTTCAGATTCTTTGGGAAATTCACCTTGGAGACGGAGCTTCTGTTGAACGCACCGTTGCCGATTTCGGTAACACCGTCGTGGAGGATCACCTCGGTAATGCCCCTTACGTTCATAAAGGTACAGCCGTTCACCTTGGTCAGCTCCTTGGGGAACTCCACCACGCCTTCCAAACGGACGCCGCCTACGTACAGCTTGCTCACCACGGGAGAGGTCATATAGGAACACATCACGTCCATACAGCCGCCGGTAGCTTGGAAATCGATCTCGCACCAATCCAGCAGGGTGGGAATGTGCACCTCCACGTCGGGATAATCTCCCCAGCCGTAGAAGAATGCGCCGTTGCCAACGAATTCCAGGGTGGAAGGGAGCAGGATCTTCTTCAAATTGTTGTGGGGCTCGTCATTCTCATCGTAGGTGACGTACCGATCGTATCCGGCAAAGACGTCCTCGGCAATGTGAGTGATCCCTTCCCCGATGTGGATCTCACATATATCGGGGATCCAATGCGCCCATCCATCACGGCTGTCAATAGCCCCCGTGCCTACGAAGGATAGGATCCCGTCCTCGGAAAAGCTCCAGGAAACGGTATCGGAAAGCTTTCCCTCTCTCGGATGCTCCTCAGCCGCAAAAACAGAAAAAGGCAAGAACAGCATCACCCCGCAAAGAAGCAACGAAAGCATGGCGAAAAGCCGTTTGGCGGTTAAAGTTTTCTTCATTTTTGCTTGCATAAACGCATCCTCCCAAAAAAGTTTTTTCTGCATTTTCATCCTACCATAGGTTTATGAACGCGTTGTGAACATTTACAAAAAAACGATGAAATTTCAAGAAAAATTGACGATTTCGGCAGTTCGCACGGGGAGGTCGTCCCACGCAGCAAGACCGTGCGGATCCGCCGTGTAGTTCACCGCTTAAGGGGCCTTTCTTTAGAAAAAGAAAGGCCCCTTAGACCCCAAAGAAACCATACTGCCGAAAACTGTCGTTTTCGGGAGAGGGAGAGCATCTTCCACAAGGGAGAATCGTTCTCTGTACGTGGAACAAGCCGAACAATTTAACCCTTACTCTCGGCGTGTTCGTAGGGGGCAAGACGCCAAACCGCCTGCGGCGGCAGGGCGCCCCGCCCTGCGAGAAACGAGGTCGGCTTTTCATCCTCACCCGGTTCGTGATCGTAGGGAGAGGCTCAAACCGCCTGCGGCGGCAAGACGCTCCGCATTACGGGAGATGAGGTTTGCTTTTTATCCTCGCCCGGTTCGTGTTTGTAGGGGGCGACGTCCTCCGGCGCCCCGCTCTGCGAGAGACGAGGTTTGATTTTTCAC
>JAFXBC010000066.1 GCA_017516825.1 Clostridia bacterium
CTTTTACAGCAATTTCGAAAAGCAAAACCGCAAGGGGTCTCCTCGAAGTCTGATCTACCCCTTGAAAGGTAAACTTACATTTTTTATGATAAAACAGTTCTTTCATTTCGAAAAAGGTACATCAGACTCTTATGAGATCCCGCCTATCGGCGGTTTTGCTCCGAACGGTGCATCGCGGCCGATGCAGATCAAAAAGCAAACTGCTTTTATGCCGCTGTATGCACCTCGCTTTCTCCGCAAAACTTCGACTCGCCCTTCGGGCTCCCTCAGGATGACACGCTGACGTTGGAAACGCTCCCGACTCTTACCTCGATCCCAAGGTTCCAAAAACAGCAAGCTGTTTTTATTGAGATTTGGTTCGATTCCGCACGGCCAACCCGCAGGGTTGGTATACTCAGAGATGACGGTTGGGGTGGTTTTTGCGAAAGTATGCAGTGCTACTCGGAAGATGGGACGCCGTGGACGTCGTCCCCTACAAACCCGAAGCAAGATAAGTAAGTACAGGGCCTTCTCTCTCGCAAAAAAATACGGCGGGAAATCCGCTTTACGCCTACCTCATTGCGTGAAAATGCGGTTTGTTTTTAGTGGATGCATCCTGCGGTTTCGTAGGGGACGACGTCCACGGCGTCCCGTTTGCGTTGCATGATGAAACGGTTTTACGCCGTTCGACTTGCGTCGAGGCAGGAGTTTTCAAAAAATTTTTCCTCTCCCGTGAGGAATTTTTCAATTTCAATTGTATAACAAATAGAAAACCAAAGAAAAAACATGCTTTGCTTTTCGGAAAGGACAAATGCCATGGATAACGGCGCAAGTAGCTACCGCCGCTACCTGGATGGTGAGGAAGAAGCCTTTGACGAGATCGTGATCACCCTTTACGATCCGTTGGTGCTGTTTCTTTGCCGCTACGTGAAGGATCCACACACCGCGGAGGACATTGCAATGGACGTGTTTTCCGACTTGGTGGCCCACAAGCATCGATACAATTTCCGCGTTTCCTTAAAGACCTACCTGTTCATGGTGGGGAAATCCCGCGCGCTGAACTACTTAAAGAAGCACAAGCGCATGGTTCCGATTGCTCCCGAGGAGCTTCCCACGGAAAGCGGCGAAGCCTCCCCCGAGGAACAGCTGTTGGTGAACGAACGGAAAAAAGCCCTCCACGCCGCCATGGCAGAATTGCCAAGGGACATGGCAGAGGCGGTGTATCTCATGTATTTCGAGGATCTTTCCTATGAAGACATTGCCCGCGTGATGAAGATCTCCAAAAAACAGGTGGACAACCTGCTCTACCGCGGGAAGAAACAGCTTCGCACCATCCTGGAACGAACGGAACAGCCCTCTGACAAGACAGGAAAGGAATGAAAAGTTGATGAAAGATTATATTGCCATCAGCCGCGAGATCAAGCGCCGCGGCGAGGCAAAGCGTGCCGCCCGCAGACGGCGGATGCATCACGCCCTGGCGGCGTGCTTGCTGTTGTGCATTTGCATCCCTGTGGGCTTTGGGGTGTGGCAGTGGGCATCTCCTGCGGAGGCGCCTTCCCTGCCGCCCCTATCGGAAAGCGCGGGAGAACAGGTGGATCCGGGAGATATTTCCGACCCCTCCGACTTTCTGCCGGAGGCATCCGTCCCCGTAAACGATGAACCCGTTTACTCCGAGGAACCCCGGGAGGAAGCGTCCGAGGAGCCCGATTATTCCGAAGAACCCGGAGAGGAAGAACCGGAAGGCCCCGGGGAGACTTCGGATTCCCACGCGGGGGACGTGTCCGAAGAGCCTCCGTTGGAAGGACCCGGGGAGCCCATTCTTCCCCCCGATACGCCGTCTTCCCCTGCCATGGACGCGGTGGAGCTGCCCGACGGGACTTCCCTGGAGATCCTTTTGTTCCCCATCCGGGGGGATTCGTACGTGGAGTATTATCACAAGGAGGCCATTGGCGTCATCGGCGTGACGGTGGATGGAAAATGGGATCCCAAACAGGGATATATCCTCATAACGGAGGGGAAACGGCTTCCCAACGGGGATGTGGCAGACGGTATTTCCCGATTGGAAACTGTTTTTGCGGAAGCAGATCTGGAGTACCCCTCTGGGTCTCTGACGATGGAGGAGGCCGAGGAGCTTCTGTTTGCGCTGTATCTTTATTATCTGTAAAAGAAAGGAGCTTTCCCCATGAAAAAGATTTTCGTTTTGCTTTTGTGCGCTATGGTGCTGTTCACCGCCTGTCAGCCCGCCCTGCCTATGGAGGGATCCAAGGAGGAATCCAAGGCGTCCGCACCCTCGGAGGAGGCTTCTTCCGAGAAACCTGCAGAGCCTTCCGAAGAGCCTGCCGCGCCGGAGGGACCGCATGACCCCATAGAGCCGGAGCCCGAAGAACCGCAGGAGCCGGAGCCCGAAGAACCGCAGGAGCCTGAGGAATCGGAGCTTTGGGCGGACGTTCCCACCCAGGCGGCGCAGGTAGATTACCGTTCCGACGACCGCACCTATACGGCGGTGCTGGAGACCGTGGAGGAAAAGGAAGCCTTCTTTGGGAAATACGCTTCCTCCGCCCTGTACGGCGGCCCGGTCAAGCTGGAGGATTATTACGACGAGGCGTATTTTGAGAAGCACAGACTGCTGGTTGCCTATACCTATACGGGGAGCGGTTCTTACCGACTGGGAACGGAATCCATCCGATGGAAAAACGGCACTCTGGAGTGGTCCTACAACGTGTATTCCACGGGATTCGGCACCTGTGATATGGCAGGCTGGGTGCTTTTGGCGGAGCTTCCCCGTGAGTTTCCCGTGACGGCGGAGACTGCCGTAGAGCTGAAGGGGTATAAGGTGAACTTCGTTCAGGAGAGCGTGGGAGAATGCACGGAGCCCGAGGCGCTTTTGCTGAAGGATCCGGAGAGCCTGCAAGCCTTTTTGAGCCGTCATTGCCCTGAGGACTTCTGGCATGACTACATGGGATACGATATTGACCGGGTGGATTTTGAAAAGGAGAGCTTTATCGGCGTGTATCTCCCCTTGCCCGTGCAGGGGACGGTAGCATCCTTCCGCGGGCTGACCCGCACCTCGGAGGGTGTGGAGGTGGTGATCGGATGCCGCATACCGTCGGAAGCGCCCGATATGCTTGGGGGCGGTTGCGTGTGGCTGCTGCAGGTGGGGAAAGGCCATCCTGCCGCCTCCGGGGAGAAGGTCACCGTGAAGACGGAGGAGGAGCAGATCCTTGTGCAGGGAACGTGGAGGGTGGTGAACCCTTCCGGACAGCAGATAGCCTCCGTGCATCTCGAAGATCCTCCCGAGGAGGCTGCCGTTCTTACCACCTTTTGGGAAAAGGAAGCCTTCTTTGCCAAGTACGCCCAGCCCGATGAGGATCGGTACAGCGAGGCCTTCTTCGAAAGCCATGTCCTGCTGGTGGTGTATCAGCGGGAGCCTTCTACGCCCATCAATACCGTGTTTGACCGTATGGTGCTGGCGCCGTCGGGAAAGCTGGAGGTGCATTTCACCCGCCGAGAGCCGGGGCCCATGGACGCCGTTGCTCAAAGGCTGTATTTCTTCGAGATCCCCGCGGAATATGCCATTAACGGGGAGACCCCGCTGCAGGTGCTGTTCCAAGCGCCTCCAACGGACAACTGAACCTACACAAAAAGCCACCGCAAGGTGGCTTTTTTGAGTGAATTTATTTTTCCAACACCTCCGCGGCTTGTTGCAACACACGGGCGGGGTGTTCTTTGGGTATGGTGGGCGTGAGGGGGCGGGTTTCAAAAGCGGCTTGGTTGGCTTTGGCGAAGGAGATGAGGGCTGCTTTGTCGTAGGTCTTCCCTTTCAGCATTTCCGCAAGCTTTTTCGCCTCGGGGAGGTACAGCTCCTGCACGCACTCCGTGACGGCACTGCGGCAATAGAGATTGTCGCAATTCCGTTTTAAGGTGGGGGTGAAATGGGGATTCACGGGGGCGGTCTCGTTGAGACTGCACAGGGTATGGAACAAGGAATACTCCCTGTTGGTAGCCAAAAATTCCCCGTAAAGGGTGAGCAGCTCCACGAACGCATCCGCCGTGTCTGCCACCGCCTCCCCGCGGCTGTACTGCCTGCACAGGGTGAGGGTCAGCCCGTTGAGGTAACGGGTGAGGATGGTACGGGCCAGGTCGTATAGATCCCGTGTCTCCCGCCGGTCCTCCTGCCCCAACAGCAGGGAAATTCTGCGGAGGCACCACACTCCGTCGCCGCGGGAAGCCTCCAGGGGGAGCAGATAGTCGTCGTATTTTGGGTCGTCCTTTTCAAAATCCAAGGTGTATGCACAGCGGCAGAAAATATCCGTCTCCACCCAGGGGGTGACGGCTTCGTACTTGCTCCAGGACATGAGCTTTGCAAGAGGAAGTACCTTTTGCCACAGGGTAAACAGCTCTTCCCCGTGGGTGTACCGCGCCATGCAGAAGTGGTAAAGCTGTTCTTCTACGCTCTGTTCGGACACCTCCCAGGCGTTGGAAGCGAAGAATTCCGTCATAAAGGGATCCCCGTGGGACAGCTCCGGCCAGAACACCAGCCCCTTGCAGAAGGGGTCTTTTTTTGCGTCCTGCAATCGCTTGGTCAGCATTTCGTAATCTCCCCGCACATCATTGGAGGGCTGATAAGCGTGGAAGATCCCCATGATCCAGGGGAACTGTCCCTCCACGCCCCAGGTGCGGTAGTTGCTTTCCCTGGCGGAATCGGAGGTGTAATCCAACAGCACCACCTGCTCCTTGTCAAGCTGTGCAAGGAGGGTCTGCACCTCCGCAGGGGTGTAGAACATCCAAAGATCCCAGCTTGCCAACAACAGCTTGGAGCCCGGGTATTGCTCCCGCAGACGGCGGCAGAGCAGGCGATAGGTCAACAGCTTTAAGCGCAGGTTTTCTTCCCGATCCTTGGAAAAAGCCCGTTCCGCCAGCCCGATGGTGTGGAACAGCCCCGTCTGCCCGTATTCACGGATATGGGTGTCGGTGAGGTGAAAATACAGATCTAAGTTTTCTTCCTCCCGGATATCCCAGACCAGCCCCGTGCTTTCGGCGTAGTTGGTGCCTTTCGGCTGGGCAAGGAGGGTGGGACGGCGTTTTTCCAGAAAATCTCTTGGCGTGGGGGAATACCAATGGGTCATGGTGCCGCAATCCTCGGGCAACAGCAGGTCGCGGTCTTTTGCGTATTGCAACACCTGCTTCCGCAATTCCCCGCGGAAGGGGAGATCCCAGAACAGGGTGCGGTCGTTGAAGCCGTCCCCGGTAAAGGGCAGGGAGGCCTTGGGGTCGGGGTAGTCCGCCAGGTGGGGGAAGGCTTTTTGGAACAGATCATCCTGCCCGATACGGAGCATCATCAAATTCAGCCGCTTTTTCAACAGCCAGTCCACCTCGTTTTGCCAGTCCTCGGCGTTCCAATGCTCCGCCTGGAAGCGGTGAAGCCCTCGGTGGGCGAAGTAACGGGTGCCGCGGTAGAGGAATTTGGTGGTTTCGATCAGGCGGACGTTCTCCATGGGGAGGCTTTTCAGGGTGGGTAGCTTGTCCCCGTCCCAGAACCATCTGCACCCCGCGAACACCTCAAAATAGCGGTACACCGCGTAAAGGGTGCTTCTTCCCCGTCCGCCCCACAACAGCAGGGCGTTGTGTCCCCGCAGGGTGGCGGAAAGAATGGCGAACCCTTCCCCGCCGCTTGGGATGGGAATTAGCTCCTTGTATTCACGGGCCAGCAGGTTCACGTCGTCCCCGCCGATGACCACAAGGGTGAGAGCAGGGTGGGCAGGCAGGGCTTGGGCGGCCGCCACGTCGGTGACCATCCCGGGTTTTTCCCCGGTGATCTTGTTACAAAGGTCACAAAACGTCTCCGCCGCGATGGCGTAGGCCTTGGGTGCGTTTTGAGGGTAGACGATGAGCAGACTCATGAAGGAGTCCCCCTTTCGGAAAAATCAAAGCAGGCGATTCACCGC
Organism: Clostridia bacterium; assembly: GCA_017516825.1. Lineage (GTDB taxonomy): Bacteria > Bacillota > Clostridia > Oscillospirales > CAG-382 > Coliplasma. The sequence goes on from JAFXBC010000066.1 coordinate 5,925, forward strand.
TTCCGCCAGGCGGGAAGCCAGCAAATGCTTGGTGGGCGGGTGGATGTTGTCGGTTTCGCAAATATCGGCGGAAAGGACGGTTTTCACGTTGGGGATGGTCTCCCCTGCCTTTATCTGGGCGGTTTGGATGGCCTTCCAGCCCTCGTCGCTTCTGGGCAGATAATCCGCGATGCATACCACCGCCACGGGGAGGGCGGGCTGACGGAAGTCCTTCCGCAAAGTCTCCACCAGTAATGCCAGTTCCTTGGTGTATACCTTCCCCTCCTCCACCGAGGTGTCGCTTTCTCCCTGGTACCACACCACGGCGGAGAGGGAGAAGGGAAAGAGCTGGGAGAGGGCGTAGTCGTAAAGGGTGCCTTCCTGCTTCCACAGGGCAAACTCCGGGGAGAGATGGTCTCCGTGGAGAGCTTCGGGGGGCAGGGAGATGCCGTTTTCCTCCAGAAGTCCTTTGGGAAGCCAGCTTTCGATGACGGAAGCCCCCTGGTAGGCGGTGAGGATGCCCACGGCCACTTGCTTTTCCGTGGAAAGCTTGTTCCCCATGAGATAGCCCAGGGCCGTCCAGTCCCCTGCGTTTTCTTCCGTGGCAGGCACCCAGCCGTCCTCGGGGGTGAAGCGGTCGGTCTTTTCAATGCGGTGGGCGGAGAACAGCCGCAGGAGCGGGTTTGTTTGGTAGGATTCGGCGGGGGCGTTGGATTCCTTCAGCTTGAACTGCATATTGGATTGCCCTGCCATCAGGTACACTTCCCCCACGTAAACGTTGGTGAAGACTTCTTCCCTGTCTTGGTAGGTGACGCGGAGGCAGTAAGGCCCGCCGTAGTCCATGGGCGGGAATTCCGCTTCCCAAACGCCACAGCGGGAAACGGCCTTGCGGCTCTCCCCCGCGAAGGTGACCTCCGCCTCGCCCTCCCCCTCGCCGTATATGCGGATGGGCTGATGGGCGGCAAAAACCATGTTGGATGCAAAAATAGGGTTCGTATGCATAAGGATCCCTCCCGTTGATTGTTGTCCTTAGTGTAGCATAAAAGAACGGGATTTGCAAGCCCATCGGGCGCATTACCTTGTCAATAAGCACGCCTTCGGTTCCGCCCTATACAAAACGCCGCTGAAGCGTCGTTTTGGAACCGCGGTGCGAAGCCAAGTCGGCGGATGGCTTTTGTCTTATGCGTAGTTTTGTTTCGCCGACGTCAAAAACGATAAATCGTTTTTGGAACTGCGGTGGCTACATGTCATCCTGAGCAAGTGCGGAATGTAGTTGTTATGGCTACAATGGAGACCTTTTTCCGCACGCGTCGAAGTTTTGCGGAAGGAACGGAGTGGATGGAGCAAAACCGCCGTAGGCGGGATCTCATAAGAGTCTGATGTACCCTGCTGAAAGCAAAGAACTGTTTTATCACA
>JAFXBC010000067.1 GCA_017516825.1 Clostridia bacterium
AGCTGTCTTCCGTGGGACGGGATACGTTCCCCATCTCGCTCACGGGAGGGGCGGGGATGCTTTCCGTCTCGGAAGGTGCTTCCTCGGAGAACTCCAGGGTGATCTCCGGAGTTTCGGGTACCAGGCTCAACGGGCTTTCCACCGAGAAGGGAACCACCAAGCGGAGCGCCACCAGCCCCCAAAGCAGGCAGGCGATCCAGCGGGGCGAACGCCCCTTGATGATCAAACGCACCAGCAACACCGCCCCGATCAGCCAGGACGACGCAACGCTTGCGTTTAACAATTGAATAAAGAAGTGTGTCATTGTTATGATCATTCCTTTCGTAGCCCGCCGGGGCGGGCGTTCGCGAAAGATTTTGTGAGCGAAGCCACAAAATCATGTTTGACAAAGGATCCCTTTTTCAAACCTTCCCTCCTTTTACGCGGGGAAAGCTCAAAAAGTATAGGTTATCGGGTAATATAAACAGTGTTTTTTTGCCTGTGTTGCAGGTCCCCCAGCGGCACCATAACGGCGCCGCTGTTTTTCCCTTTTTTGGTTTATGATTGATCCCCTATTTGAACGTAAGTATCTCGGTCCGCGCCGTCGGCACGGTAGACTAAGTAGTTGCTGCCGGAGAAGTATGCGTTCATCCTCATCGGTTCTTTGGAAGTTATCTTTTCAGAAATCAGCGTTACTTCCTCTACACCTTGCTCTCCGATCTTCACGAGATACAACGTGCCGAATTCCGTGTGGGGATCCCAATCGGACAGTACCGCCAGATGCTTCGCATCCTTGGCAATGATCGCCACGGAAGCCCGATCCAGATCCACGGTGTAGTATTGATCCTTTACGGTGTATATACACTTGGCAAAGGCACGCATGGCTTTATCCAGCCACCCTACGTTGCGGTTTTCTCCCACGATCTCCAAGATCGCGGAAAGCTTGACTTTCTCGCCGGGATCCAAGGTAAGGTAGGCGCCTCCTGACGCTTCGGCGGCGTAAGGATCCCAACCGGTGGCATCGCACCATACGTTTTCGGCGGCAAGCTTCTTTTCGTGGCCGTCGTAATAGTAGACAGTCGCCAAGCGAGCGCGCATGCGGGAGACCCACGCCATGGGCTCCTCGCCGGCTTCTCCCAAATCGTTTTCGATAAAGGTATCGTACGAAACGGTCGTCCTCTCTTGGAAATAGAAGCTGCCGTCTTCGTAAAGCACGCTGAGGGCATCTGCGTAGCAGGTCTCGGAAAGGAGGCTCACCTCTCCGTTTTCATCCCATTTGTATAGGCATGATAAGAAGGTCGACTGATTGATATTCGTGAAATAAACCACCGAGAAATCGTTTGCCCACCGTTTCATACTATCGCGATAAGGCTGTATGTCTATGGGCAACGCTTCCGGCTCGCCGTCTCCCACGATGCGATACCAATCATATGCTTCGTCCTCGTTCAAAACTGCGTAAAGAACGCTCTTTCCGTCCGGGGAGAAGTAGCATTCAATTGTATCGGCATACTGATTGTCAATATAAACGACGCTTTCTTCTGCATCTACCCGCACCGTCACGCCGTGGCAGAATGCCTTGAAGAACTCTTGCAGCGTGTCGGAACGGAAAGTGACGTCGTTCCCTTTGTAAAGGCTGTATCGATCCATCACGGCATGGAAGCGTTGCTCACCATATTTCAAGGAAGAATAATCGGTGTCTATCCAACATTGGTTACCGCCCCACGTGATCCCCACGTAGTCGTCGTACTTCCACTCCAGCTTTGCGCCCAATGCCTCCATAATGGCGACGAGGGGCAGCTCCGCATATTCTCCGTAGATCACGAAAGGATCATCCGTTTCCAGCTTTTTGCCGTCAACCATGATGGTCAAAGGGTAGGGATAATACGCGGCAAGATATTCTTCTTCAGTATACAGGGTGTAGGTATAGACATCTTCGCTGTATTCTACGCCGATGAAGTACAGCGTTCCGTCCCCGGTCTTCACAAACAACGTAAAGGGAGTGATCGCCGCTTCAAAGAGGTGGATCTCGGTCACATCGCAGGTGATCCCACGCTTCTTCAAAAACGCTTCCATAGCGGAATGATCGGTGGCGATCTCCAACAGATCTGGCTTCAGGTAGAATGTCTCATAATTAAGAGTGGGATACCCGGGAATCCCGTTTACGGGAATATCCCATCCTCCTCTAAAGGAATACGTCCGGGGGTCAGCCAAGAATTCTAACAAAGCGTCACGTTTCATCATATCAATGCTGACCAGGATGGGCAAATCGTCGATGTCGTCCATCCACCCTTCGGAAGAGAGGAACTCTTCGTGAGCAACGCCACCGGTGATGGCGTAGATCTCGCCGTAGTGGGGATGGAGCACCATCAGATAGAACGTGCCGTCTTCTCCATAGAGGACTGTATCGAAGATCACGTCCTCGAAAACCATCCCGTTGAAGTAAAGGGTTTTCGGATGATAGTATTCGATGGTGCAATTATTGCACTCGATCTTGCAAGGCCGGTACTGATACCCTGCCTCCCTGCGGAGCATCAAACGTGAGCACAGCTCGCCGTTACGGTCAAAGAGGAAATATTCCGTTTGGGAAACGGAATGGGTATCCGTCCAGAAAGTGTCGGCGGAATGTACGATGGTCAACCCCTCGCCGCCGAGGCAGTGAATATAGTGTCTCCGTTTGTCATAGCTGTCGTGCACCGCAAAGGTACCGTCCTCCAGCTTTGTCACGACTTGCTCAGCGGAAGGTACGAAGGTGTAAGGCTCCTTTGACTCCACAAGGTCTCCGTCCAGAGTGCTGTACTGCCCTTGCTCGTCGCGGAAGAGAATACGCCCGTCGACCAATCGTATGCTTCCGTCTCCGTTGAACCGCTCGTACCGCTTCCATTCGCCGGTCAACGTTCCGTTTTCAAAGCCTGCGGAAATGTCAAATCTGCGAACGTATCCGTCTACGGTATGTACGTACAGATCATCCTCCAAGAAGATCACCTGTGCAAAGGATTCGCTAAACTGATAGGGGAACTCCTTGCTGTCGTTGATGCGAATCAACGTCTTAGATTTTTCCAGGTAGAAATTCCCCTTGCCGTCCGCCACGATTCCATAGTAGAGCATGGGGGTGGCATATTCCGGGAACTCGTAGTATTCACCACCGTACTGTACCGTGTGTCCCGGACCGATGTCAAAGCGAAGCTGTAGTTCCGCCTTAAGCTCCCCTTCGGGAGGAAGCTCCAAGGTGGGAGGAATCACGGGTTCTTCGGGAGGCTCAGAAACTTCAGGTTCGGAAATCTCGGGCTCCGAGACCTCAGGTTCAGAGACTTCGGGCTCCGATGCCTCGGGTTCGGATTCATCAGGCTGAGACTCTTCGGGCTGAGACTCTTCCGGTTCGGAAGGCTCTGCCCCAGAGCTTTCTTCGGTGGAGCTTTCCGTGCTTTCTTCGATGGAAAGCTCCGTGCTTGCTTCGGAAGAGGTCTGCTCCTCCGAGGGGGTATTCGGCGCGCTTTCCTCGTCCATGGGCGCGGTGAAGAACAGCACCGCCACCAGGGCGCAGAGGAGCACGCTTACGATGATGACCCAAAGAA
>JAFXBC010000068.1 GCA_017516825.1 Clostridia bacterium
AGAGGAAACAGCAATAGAAGCCGTCGCAAAGATATATGGCGTTGGTGGTGACCACGAAATAGGTGGCGGGATAATCTCCGTAGATCATGCCGCTGTTGAGGATGTAGAAAAACAAAATGATATGGATGACGGCGTCCAATATCACAAGCGCCGGGAAGAATTGCTGAAAAATATAATATTTACGCAAACCCAGCAAGGCGAAAAAGCTCAAGAGACAGGTGATCAGAAGGATGAAAAAGACTTTTAAGGTACCGCCCACCTTTGAGTTTGTGGACAAGAGCTCCATTCCCAGAACCTTTTCTCCTTTTGCGCCTTTTGCTTCGATGAATTGCTTCAGCTCGGTTTCAAGCTTTGAGAGTTGTTCTTCCATAAAATATATCCACGCCTTTTTAGAAGTATTTGGTCACATTATAGCAAACCTTTTTGTGTTTGTCAATAGATTGTCGGCAGAAAATGGCAAATAGAGCTTGACAAAAGGTCATGTGATATGATATAATTTCATTGTAAAAACTTTGGGAAAAGGAGGGAGATATTTTGTCCAAGCTTTGTAAGGCCTGCGGGCTGAAGCATAGGAACAGTGCGTTGAAATGTGCAAGCTGTAAAACGCCGTTTAACGACCAAAAGCAACGTGCAAAAAAGAGAAGGCTGATCATTCTCACGTTCGCGGTGGCGGTATTGATCACTACGGCCGTCTTTGCGATCCTGCACTATTCCGGGCCAAAGGGCGTGACGCGGCGGGTAATGGATGCTTACCGGGAAAACGATCCCGAATCACTCGTGGATACCCTTCCCCCGTTCTACGTCAACGCGGATGGATCCAACAGAGAGAAGATGATCCAACAGTACGCCCCCTTCGTCAAGCGGCTCTCTAATTACATTTTTTCCTATTACCTTGACGAACCCCTGGTTCCTTCGGAACGGCAGAGAGAGGAGCTGATGAAGCAGATCCGCTATTTTGCGGGGGCGGATTTCAAGGAAAGTGATATTGAGGATATCCGTTTCGTCTGGGTTCATTTCACCGGAGACGTATTGTATATCTGGCCTAAATATACCGAACGATTTATCGTCATTAAGTACGAAGGAGATTGGTACTGGTGGCCGGATTCATCCGATTCGTAATAAAAAGCAAAATTGGAGGTTATCATGGCAAAGATCTGTTCAAGCTGCGGCTTAAAGCATAAGGACCGCGCTACGAGGTGTGCAAGATGTAACGCTCCTCTGGCAGAGATCCCTGTTTTCAAAAGAACGAATTCATACGTGATCCTCGCAGTAATTCTTTTGGTATTGGGCGGCGTGTCGACTATCTTTATCTTGAGATTTATCGGCCCCGACGGTACGGCTCGGAGAATTATGCAATGCTATCGCAACAACGACCCGGAAGGTATCGCGGACTTTTTCCCGGAGTTCGTTTTGGAAGACGGCTGGGTCACCAGAGAGGATCTCGCTGATGCCATCTCCGAAGATGTGGAAAATCTTTCCTATCACATAGTCTATTTCAGTTTGTCGGATACGACGCCCCCTTCCGATAAAGAAATAAAAAAGATCAAAAAGCAATTAAAAGGCTTCCCGAGCTTTGACGAGGACCTCCTCGAGGAGATCACATACGTCACCGTTAAATGTAAACTGGATCATTACTACGGCTTCAATTCGTCCAATACCCACTTCCTTTTGATCAAGTACGACGGAAGCTGGTATTGGTGGCCGTTCGAAACAAAATAACGTTCAAAAAAGCCCGGATTTAAGCGCTACAGAGAATCCGGCAAATGAAAATACAAAGCAACATAATAAAGGAGGTTATCATGGCAAAGATCTGTTCAAACTGCGGCTTAAAGCATAAGGACAGCGCTACGAAATGCGCCGGCTGTAACGCGCCTCTGGAGGAGCTTCCGGTTCACAAGAAAAAGAAAGTATACGTGATCCTGGCGGCTATCCTTTTGGTATTGATCGGTGTGTCCACGTTCTTTATCATGAGGTATACCGGCCCGGACGGTACGGTTCGGAGAATTATGCGCTGCTATTCCAACAACGACCCCGAGGGTGTGGTGGACTTTTTCCCGGAATTTTTGTTCGAAGCAGACTGGGTCACCAGAGAAATGCTTGTTGACCAGCTCTCCGGGAACGTAAAAGAAATCTCTAACTATATGTTCTCTTATTATTTGGAGGATACAAAGACACCCTCCACCAGCGAGATGAACGAGATCATGACTCAATTAAACAGCTTCCCGGATTTTGACGAAGATCAGCTTGACGACGTCAAATATATCACTGTCAACTTCAAGGGAAACGCTACTTACTTATGGACTGCCAACGATACGCGATTCGTTATGATCAAGTACGACGGAAGCTGGTACTGGTGGCCGTTTGATACCATTTTTTAATCATTTCCCAACAAAAAACCACCCGAAAGGGTGGTTTTTTAAGGTTACGGTTTGGATCAATACATACCGCCGCCCATGCCCTGGCTCATTGCAGCGTTTGCTGCGGCCTCGGCTGCGGGGTCCTTCTTGTCGGCAACCAACGCCTCGGTGGTGAGCACCATGGCGGAAACGGAAGCGGCGTTCTGCAATGCGCTTCTGGTTACCTTGGTGGGGTCAACGATGCCAGCTTCGATCATGTCGACGTACTTCTCGTTATATGCATCGAAGCCGATGCCTGCCTTACGGTTCTTAACGCCGTCTACGATGACGCTGCCTTCAAAGCCTGCATTCTCTGCAATCTGACGAACGGGCTCCTCCAGAGCGCGGAGAACGATCTTCACGCCGGTCTGCTCGTCGCCTGTGGTAGCGGAAACCAGCTTCTTCACTGCGGGGATGCAGTCGATGAGTGCGGTACCGCCGCCTGCTACGATGCCTTCTTCAACAGCGGCACGGGTAGCGTTGAGGGCGTCCTCGATGCGAAGCTTCTTTTCCTTCATCTCGGTCTCGGTAGCGGCACCAACCTTGATCACGGCTACGCCGCCGGAAAGCTTGGCGAGACGCTCGTGGAGCTTTTCCTTGTCGAAATCGGAGGTAGAGACTTCGATGGAAGCCTTGATCTGGCCGATTCTGCCCTTGATCTCCTCGGGGTTGCCTGCACCGCCGACGATGATGGTGTTCTCCTTGGTGACCTTGACCTGACGGGCGTTACCAAGCATATCGATGGTAGCTTCCTTCAGCTCGAAGCCCAGCTCGGAGGAGATGACCTGGCCGCCGGTAAGGATGGCGATATCCTTCAGCATATCCTTACGTCTGTCGCCAAAGCCGGGAGCCTTAACGGCAACGCAGGTGAAGGTGCCGCGGAGCTTGTTGACGATGAGGGTGGAAAGGGCCTCGCCTTCGATATCCTCGGCGATGATGACCAGCTTTCTGCCGCTCTGAACGACCTGCTCCAGCACGGGGAGAAGCTCCTGGATGTTGGAGATCTTCTTATCGGTGATCAGGATGGTAGCGTCGTCGATGACAGCTTCCATCTTGTCGGTATCGGTTACCATGTAGGGAGTGATGTAGCCACGGTCGAACTGCATACCCTCTACTACCTCGCAATAGGTCTCTGCGGTCTTGGATTCCTCAACGGTGATAACGCCGTCGGCGGTAACCTTCTCCATTGCGTCGGCAATGAGACGGCCTACCTTCTCGTCTGCGGAGGAAACGGTGCCTACGCGCGCGATGTCGTCGGTGCCGTTCACAGGCTTGGAAGCGGCAACCAGAGCCTCTACGGCGGCGTCAACCGCCTTGGAGATACCCTTCTTGATGATCATGGGGTTTGCACCTGCGGCAACGTTCTTCATACCCTCACGGATGAATGCCTGCGCCAGCAGAGTTGCGGTGGTGGTACCGTCGCCTGCGGCGTCGTTGGTCTTGCTTGCGACCTCGCGCACCAGAGCGGCACCCATATTCTCGAATGCGTCGTCCAGCTCGATCTCCTTGGCGATGGTAACGCCGTCGTTGGTGATCAGCGGAGAGCCGAATTTCTTATCCAGAACTACGTTTCTTCCCTTGGGGCCAAGGGTGATCTTTACGGTGTTGGCAAGCTTATCCACGCCGCGCATCAGCGCTTCGCGGGCTTCGTTGCCGTTTCTGATTTCTTTTGCCATGGTAGATTACCTCCAAAAATTACTCGACGATGGCCAGGATATCGCTCTGACGGACGACGATGAGCTCTTCCCCGTCCAGCTTGATCTCCGTGCCGGAATATTTGCTGCAGATGACCTTGTCACCCTTCTTCACCAGCATGGTGATCTCTTTGCCGTCAACGTTGCCGCCGGGGCCGACTTCCAGAACTTCGGCTACCTGGGGCTTTTCTTTTGCGGCGCCGGTGAGAATGATGCCGCCGCGGGTGGTCTCCTCCGCCTCAAGCATCTTGATGACAACGCGGTCTGCCAAGGGTTTCAGTTTCATAATAGAACCTCCTCATAGGTATGAAAAAGATAAATGACTTCTTTGACAAAATAAGGAAACTTACTTTGCACGGTATATTGTATCCAACCTTCGTGAACAAGGAAAGAGTTAATTGTGAACAAATTGTAAACTGTTGGCACTCTCGGATGCCAAGTGCTAAATTTCGATTTTGGAATGTACAGGATTTCTCTGAAAATACAGGGTTCGGTGATTGGCACTTGCGTTTTTCTTCTGCCAAAACAGGCTTATTTGAAGAATTGGTAGAATCCGCAACGTATCATGCCGTTGTAGAGCTTACGCACCTTGTTGGCACGTCTGCCGAAGAACTGCTCGAACTTCTCGTCGGAGGAGATGATATAGAGCTGCCAGGAGGGAACTTCCTTTTGGAAGGCCTTGCCCATGGCGGTGGTCAGCTCTCTTGCCTGCTGAAGATCCAGCAGACGCTCACCGTAGGGCGGGTTGGTGACGATGGTGCCTCTGGCATCCGGTTCGGGAGAACGGAAATTACGCACGTCTGCAACGCGGAAGACGATGCGGTCCTCAACCCCTGCACGTCGGGCGTTTTCCTTGGCCATGGCGACGCACATGGGGTCGATATCGTAGGCGTAAATCTTGGATGCCCAAGGGCGGATCTCACTTGCAGCCTTGGAGCGTTCCTCCTTCCAAAGGGAGGCGGGAAGCATGGAGAACTGCTCTGCGGCGAAAGAACGTCTCAACCCGGGGGCAATATTGCCCGTCAGCAAAGCGGCCTCAATGGCGATGGTTCCCGATCCGCAGAGGGGATCCACCAGCAGAACGTTTTCACGAGGGCGGGACATCTTTACCATGCCTGCGGCCAGGGTCTCCCGCAAGGGTGCGGCGTTGGAAACGGGACGGTAGCCGCGCTTGTGGAGGGTGGTTCCCGAGGTATCGATCATCAGATGCACCTCGTCCTTCAGGATGAAGAACTCGATCTGGTACAAGGGGCCGCTTTCGGGAAGGCGGGCGACGCGGTAGACGGAGGCAAGCCTGTCCACCACTGCTTTTTTGGTGATCTTCTGGCAATCCGGGATGGAATACAAGGCGGAACGGACGGAATGGCCTTTTACGGGGAAGGCTCCTTCCCTGCCCACGTAATCCTCCCAGGGGATGGCTTTGGTGCCTTGGTAAAGCTCTTCAAAGGTGGTGGCACGGAAGCGGGACAGCAGGATCATCACCCGTTCTGCGTAACGCAAACGGATGTTGCACACGGCAATGGCGGATTCGGGTGCAGAGAAGATCACTCTGCCGTCGATGGTCTCCACCCGCTGATATCCCAGGGCGTCGATCTCCTCGCCCAGAACCTTTTCCAGACCGAAAAGGCAGGTTGCTACAAGTTGGATCATAAGTATATTTCCTTTTGGTTTACAAAGTTGCGGTTGCATGGCGGGTGGCGTGGCAGGAAATATTCACTGCCACGGGGAGGCCGGCAATATGGGTTGCATAGGTTTCGATGGCAACGCCCAAAGCGGTGACGCCTGCGCCAAGGCCCTGGACACCCACGCCGCTCCGGTTGACGGATGCAAGGATCTGCTCCTCTAAGTCGCCGTGGACGGGATGATGCTCCTCCAAAGAACGCAAAAGGGCTTTTTTGGAAAGATAGGCGGCGTGGTCAAAGGTACCGCCGATGCCCACGCCGATCACCAGAGGAGGGCAGGGATTGCCTCCTGCCTGCTTAACGGTCTCGGTGACGAAGGAGATGATCTCCTCCCGGGAGGCGGTGGGGTTGAACATTTTGATACGGCTCATGTTCTCGCTTCCAAATCCTTTGGGAAGGGCGTAGAGGCGGATGTTTTCACCGGGAACGAGATCCGTATACAGCACGGCGGGGGTATTATCCCCGGAATTCACCCGCAACAGAGGGTCCGAAACCACGGATTTCCGAAGGAAGCCTTGATCGTAGGCCAGACGAACGCCTTCGTTCACCGCATCGCGGAGCAATCCGCCTGTGATATGTACCTCTTGGCCCACCTCGGCGAATACCACGGCCATCCCCGTATCCTGGCAGATGGGGACTCCCCCTTCCGCGGCCTTGGCATTTTCGCAAAGGATGCCAAGCATGGTGGCGGCAGGCTCTTGGTTCTCCTGCTCCTTATGGCAGGCAAGACAACGGTATATATCCTCAGGGAGGTGATAGTTTGCTCGGATAAACAATTCTTTTACAGCCTCGGTGATCGCAGAGGCTTCTATACTTCTCATGGATGGGTATCCTTTCTTTGGCGGCTTGAAAAAAACGGGTGTCACCCGTTCCTTTCCTATGCCGTTCTATTTTCTGCGGGAACGCAATCTGCGAAGCTCCCCCAGTTTTTCGTCGCTGACAGTCTTAAAGCGGTCCATCATCTCCTCAAACCCAACGGGGCGGGGAGGCGCTTTGAACAAGGCGGGCTGTGCCTCCTTGACACCTATCAACGTCAGCGAAATTCTGCCTTTTTCATCTACGGAAAGAATCCGGGGTTCCACCTCTTGACCGACGGACAGAAACTCCTGCACGTCGGAAACGTAAACGTCCGAGACCTGGGAGATATGGATCAGACCGCTGTTGCCATCCTCCAGTCTGACAAAAGCACCGAACTTGGTGATCCCGGTGACCTTGCCTTTACACGTCCTGCCTGCTTCCGCCTGCATGGACTGCCCCCTTCCCTTTCCGGGTATGATCTTATTCGGCGATATCGTTGTAGAAAAGGATCTCGTTGGGATAACGATAATTCAGCTTTTCTCTGGCATAACGCTCGATATACGCCGCGTTGGTTTCTTCGGATAAACGATATTTGGTCTCCTCAATATCATCCTGCAGATCGGCGATATCGCTTTCCAGCTGTGCACGTTCTCTGCGGAGGGTATTGAGACTCAACTGCATATTGATCACGGAAATAAACAGGACCACCAGGATCCCGCCCAGGGCGAATTTAACCGCCAGACTGGTTCTTTGACGCTTCATCTTCCGTTCTCCTTTTGAAATAACTTCTTGCTCCAAGCCCGTGTCGGGCGCGGAAAGACATGACGTAGGTACGCACGACTGTACGCACAAACCCTTTTATATACCGAACAGGCGGATACAACCGACGGGAAATCCCCATACAGATCCGACGGAACAGCCTGCCCAAGGTAAAATACCAAATGACGAACCCCAAAATTACTCCGGGAAAGGCGAAGAAACGCATCCGCCCGAAGGAAAGATTGAAAAATAACAGCATCATCCCCACCGAGCAGATGCAGGCAAAGAGGAGATCCTCGATGCAGATCAGCCAGGCTGCTTTTGGATGAAAGCGATGGGAGATCCGAAAAAACTCGTACACAAACCCCAGAAACGCCCCCAGGATCAAAGACCACAAGGCCAACAGGCTGTGAAGCAGGTAGTTGGTGCTCATGCGCCGAAGAATCTGCCGATCCCTTTCTTGCGGGGCTTGGCATCATCCAGGTAGACGATGGTTTCCACACAGCCGCAGATGGTGACCTCGCCGTTTTCCAGGGATAGACTGCTGACGGATAGGTCGCTTCCTCCAACGCTTAAAAGCAGATCCCCCAGGGACATGGTCACGTTGGTTTCGTCGAAGCTTAAGACCTCGTTTACCGCGGTGACCTTCATCACGCGGCGGTCGGCCAGGGATAGGCTGTGGGTGGGTGTTTGTGTATTCATAGGCAAAAACCTTTCTCACTTTTTTGAAATGATCCTACGGTTTCAGCTTATGAAGGAAGTATTGAATTTATGACAGGATCTCGTACATCTCGGAAGCCTCTGCCTTGGCCACGTGGTCGCTGACGGACAAGACCTTCAGACGTGTGGTACGGTTTCCGAAGGTGATCTCCAGAATATCCCCTACCTTCACGTCGTAAGAAGCCTTGGCGCGGCGGCCGTTGGCAAGGACGAGAGACTCGTCGCAGGCCTCGTTGGCCACGGTACGGCGTTTGATGATGCGGGAAACTTTCAAAAACTTATCTAATCGCATACTCTCAAAAAATATATATTACCGGGTGAACGAATCACCCGGTAATACATGGTTCAAACGGAATCAGTCGTTTGCAACTGCGTCCTTCAGACATTTGCCGGGTACGAAGGAAGGAAGCTTGGTTGCCTTGATGGTGATGGACTGGTTGGTTCTGGGGTTACGGCCGCTACGCTCTGCGCGCTCCTTAACCTTGAAGGTACCAAAGCCTGCTACCTGAACCTTACCGCCGGTAGCCAGTTCATCCTCGATTGCGCCGAATACAGCGTTAACGGCTGCTTCTGCATCTTTCTTCTTGAGGCCGGTGTTGGATGCAACGATTTCGATCAAAGTGGTTTTCGTCATGATTGATTACTCCTTTTATGATAATCATAAGTCTTGAGTGTATTATATCACATCATTCTGCATTTTGCAAGAGGATTTTGGATTATTTCCACAAAAATCTGGATTATTTGTCACTATGTAACATCTGATTTGGCAATTTTCCAATAGCTCAATAAGTTTTCCCTGCTGTTATCGCAGATCTTCATACCCGCTTTCAGGCTTTGGGCCTCTACGGAAGCAAATCTGCGAAGGTATTTCTCACAAGCCTTGGTCAAAGCAAGCTCCGGATCGACACCGTGAAGGCGGGCGGCGTTCACGGTGGAAAGCAACAGATCGCCGAACTCCTCCTCGATATGGGTGAAGTCCTCCTCCGCGATGGCTTCCTTCACTTCGGCAAGCTCGTCGTCTACCTTGGAAAGGGATTCGTTTGCTTCCCAATCAAAGCCGAATTTTCTGGACTTCTTCCCCAGCTTGTCCGCCCGCATCAACGCGGGAAGGGTACGGGGAATGGCCTCCAGGGTCTCGGTGGCGGTGGTGAAGCTGTGGGAATTGGCCTTGATGGCCTCCCAATCCTTTAAGGGTTTTCCGTCGCTGTCAAAAACACGGTCTCCGAAGACGTGGGGGTGGCGGATGATCATTTTGCGGCAGATCTCGTCGCAGACCTCCTCCAGATCAAACCAGCCGTCCTCCTCCGCGATACGGGAATGGAAGACTACCTGGAACAGAACGTCCCCCAGCTCCTCACGCATTCCGACAAGATCCTTGTTATCGATGGTCTCGACGGTTTCGTAGACCTCCTCTAAGAAGTTCATGCGGATGCTCTCGTGGGTCTGTTCCTTGTCCCAGGGACAGCCCTCGGGAGAGCGGAGGATCTCCACAACGGTGCGAAGATCTTCAAACGTATAGCGCTCTTTATTGCAAAGGGTTTCAATTCGATTCATGTAACAAGCCCTTTCTCACCAGGAAGGAGGCCAATCTGCCGCCCATGGGGAGCAACCGCACCTCGTCTGCGGTGATGCCCTTGAACAACAACATAGTAATGACGTAAACGGCAACGGCAACCGCGCCGGTGACCAGAAGAAGAATGAAAGCGTGAAGCCTCCCTGTGCCGTTGAACACCAAAGCAAGCAGACGGTACACCACCGTAGCACTTCCGCAGGTCAACAAAGCGCAGAAGGCGGGGCGGGCAAAAAGCTTAACGGGAGAAAGCTGTGCCGTGGTGTATTTTCCAAGGAAGAACAGATTCAAGGCGGCGGCCACGCAATAACAGCTGACGGAGCTGATAGGGGCGCCGTAGATCCCCAATACGCCGGAGACACCGAAGTACTCGATCAAGGCCATGCAGACCACGCCCACACCCACGGAGACCATGGGAAGCCAGATCTTCCCCACCGCCTGCAAAAGAGCGTTGGTGGTGGAAACGATGGCCATGAAGATGATGCCCACAGCAAGGATCATCAAGGTTCCGGAGGAAATCGTCAGCGCGTCGATACGGGTATACTGATTCAAAGCTCCTTGGTACAGGATGGAAAGGCAGGAGGGCGCCGTAGCGATGAGGAAGGCCGCGCTGGGCAGGCCGATGATGGCACTGATGCGGATGGACTGGACGATGCTGTTGTTGGCGTTCTTCACGTCCTTTACGGAAAGGGCGGCGGAAACCAAGGGCAACACGCTGATGGCGATAGGATAGATCAGCGTGGAGGGCAACAGGTCCGCGATGGCGGTGGAATAGGAGGTATAGGCGGTATACAGATCCTGGGCCACCTCCTCGGTGGCACCGCCGAGCATCAGACATTTCTTGATCAGCACCGTATCGATGAAGGTAGAAAGATACAGCGCAGAGGAGGTAATGGTGGCGGGCAGGGCGATAATCAAAATCCGCTTGGTGAGGGCGGAGGTACGTTCACAACCGTCGTCCGTACAGGCAGGACGCTTTCTGTTGGTGACAAAGCGGTAGATGAACAGGAGGATCATCTCCAAGAACATCCCCACCGTAATACCGCTGACGGCACAAGCCGCCTGTACGTAGGGGGAATAGCCTGCGTTGGCCGCCCATAGAGTGGCTCCCAAGCCCAGCCCCATTTTCAAGGCCGCCTCGATGAGCTGTCCGATGGCGGTGGGATACATATTGTGAAGACCCTGGTAATACCCGCGGAAGGCGGAGCATACACAGACGAACAGCAACGTAGGGGCGATGACGTAGGCCGCCAGAACGCTGTCGTGATGTCCCGTTGCGCCGAAGAAGGGCTTCGCCAGCAGGATCATGGCCGCCGTGGCGGCAACCCCCAAGAGGGTGAATACCGTCAAGGCCACGCGGAAGGTACGCTGTACCTCCTTTTCCCTGCCACGCTTGGCAGAGGCGGAGATCATACGGCTGATGGCCACCGGCAATCCGCTGGTGGAGACCATGTAAAGCATGGCGTATAAAGAATAAGCTGCGCTGAAGATGCCCATATGCTCGCCGAGAATATTGGCAAGGGGGATCTTAAACAGAACGCCGATGATCTTCACAACAAAGCTGGAAACGGAGATGATCCCCGCTTCCACCAAAAAACTTTTATTCTTTTTTTGTCCTTGTGCTTTTTCCAATTCAGACATAAAAAATCAAATAAATTCTCTCAATAAGGAATCCTCCGGCACGGCGCTGTCCGGTAACAGAGGGATGGGCTTTAAGATCTCAATGAGCTCTTGGGCCTGGTTTGCGTGGGAATGACCTGCAGGGAGCTGTTCCAGCAGCTCGATGGCATCGTCTGCAAGGATGCTCCGTTCGTAATCGAAAAAGGTGTTGATCCTGGCGTCCGCCAGATACACGAAGGGCTCGATGGTCTCCTTCTCGGAGCTGCGAACGGTATCCCATTGGTCAAAGGTTTGGGCCGCATCTGCGGCGCGGTAGCGGGAATCTCTCACCAAGCGGCGCAACAGACGGCCGTCGATGCCATCCTCCGCCTCGGAGTACAGATAGATACGGTATAAGGTCTCCTCCGCAGTTCCTTTGGCGCAGATGGCGGGGTTCAAGGCGTGAAGGCCTTCCACGATGGTGATGCCGCCGGGAACGGGGGTCAAGATACGGTAAGCATCCGTGCGGCGCTTACAGGTGAAATCGTAAAACGGAATAGGTGCAGGCTCTCCCACGGAGAGGAGATGCATGGTCTCCTGCAAAAGATCCAATCGGAGGCTACCTAGCCCCTCGATATCCGGCTTGCCGTTGGGGAGGTACACCGCATTTTCGGGATTGCGGTAATAGTCGTCCAGGGAGATGGTGTCCACGTGGCGACCGCCCTTTTCGATGAGGCGAGCCAGCTTTTTCGTGGTGGTGGTCTTCCCCGCACAGGAACCGCCTGCAATCAGAACAAGCTTTAACTTCTCGTTTTTGCAGATCTCGTCGGCACAATCGCGCAGACGCTGTTCATACAGTTCCTCTTTCATTGATCATCGATCCTTTCTTGGATAGTGTGAAAAGAACTCACGGATCTCCGACTCACGGATGCCGTTGTCGGTATCCAGATATTCATAGGGATATTTGGGGAACGCGATGCGGCAGATCTCGTCTCTTGCAGGAGAGACCAGCTTGGTGATAGCACCTGCACCGCAGGCAAAGACGGTGGAATATTCCTCCATCATCAAAACGTTGTAAAGATTCTCGGTGCCTTCCTTGGCGTAGCCCACGTTCTCCGCGTTGCCGATGATGTTCTTCTGGCGGTAGAGGTAGTAGGGCGCCCAGCCCGCTTCTTCCAGGGTGTTGCAGGCGTATTCAACACAATCTCTCGCCAAAACCCCTGCGGGGTCGTAGACCTCCCCCTGGCGGAACCGCAGAGAGGCGGATTTCTTTACGGAAAGGGTATGGACGGTGATGTTTTCAAAGCCCATTGCCATCACGTCGGAAAGACTTTTTGCAAAGCTTTCACGGGTATCCCCGGGAAGGCCTGCGATAAGATCCGCGTTGACGGTATCGAAGCCCATGGACAAGGCTTTTTCCGCCACGGTAAAGAAATCCGCAACGGAGTGCTTTCTGCCGATGGCCTTCAGCACATCGTCGTTGGTGGTTTGGGGGTTGACGCTGATGCGGTCAACGCCGTTTGCTTTCAGAATATGCAGTTTATCCTCGGTGATGGTATCCGGACGGCCTGCCTCGAAGGAAAACTCCAGAAGATGTTCCTTGGGAAGATGCTCGTTCATGCAGGACAGCAGGTCGGAAAGCTGTTCCTCCGTTAAGAAAGACGGGGTGCCGCCGCCGATGTATACGCTTCTGAGGCGAAGACCAAGCTCCTTTATGATGGCGCAGGTCCTGACGAAATCTCTCTTTAACCGCTCCAGATAGGAGGGGATCAGAGAGAAAAGTCTGGGGGTTGCACAGGAAATAAAGGAACAATAATCGCACTTCGTGGGGCAGAAAGGGATAGATAGATACAATCCGCAATCGAATTCCCCCACGTCCCCAAGCATAAGATTTTCCGTTATGGCGGTCTTTACCGCAAGACGAGCTTTGGAGGGCAGGACGTTATAATCCTCGATGAAGAGTTTTTCCACAGTATCGGGGGAATAACCGCGATCCAGATAATATTTTGCACGTTTGACAGGGCGAAGTCCCAAAAGATAGCCCCAAGGAAGGGGAAAACCAAGCAAGGACTCCCCTGCCTGCAGGTAAGCCTTGCCCAATGCCAAGGCGGCAAAATCGCTTTCCGTCATGGCAACGTTGGGCGTGTAGCCTGCGGTATGGAAGGCGCCCTCTGCGGTACGGTCTCCCAAAGTCAGCTCGGTGTGGCAATAAAAGCCGTTCTCACGCCGTTCCAGCAGGAAGGAAGCCTCTGCGGGGCTATCAAAGCCTTCGTGAAACTTTTCCCCGGGAAAATACAGCAGACAAAGGGTCTGGAAATAGTAATCGTTGAGATATTCGGTTTTGTTTTGAATGGTCAGTTTCATTTCTTCAAAAGTTCCGCCGTATCAAGGATCAGATTCACAGGGCCGTCCAGGTGTGCGGAGATCTGCATATCAGCGCCGAAGATGCCACGGGAGACGGGAACCGTTTCCGCGACGGCATCGCAAAAGGCGTTATACATTGGCTCTGCCACGGAAGGGTGAGCGGCGTGGGTACAATCGGGACGGAAGCCTCTTTGCACTCTACCCAGCAAGGTGAAGTTGGAGATGATCATGATCTCCCCGCCCACGTCGGTGGCGGAGAGGGACATCTTCCCTTCCTCATTCTCGAAGATCCGAAGGCCTGCCAGCTTGGCGCTGCCCTTTTTCAGATCCTCCTCCGTATCTCCTTCTGCAACGCCAACGAAGGCAAGAAGGCCTTTGCCGATGCGGGAGACTTCTTTTCCTTCTACCACGCAGGAGGCGCTGTTCACGCGCTGAACCACGATCTTCATACTTACTGATTTCCTCTTGTGATCTCGTAGACGCCCTTGATCTTCCGCAGGGCGCCGATGATGGTATTGGCATGATCGGTATTGCTGCAACGGATACCGAAGTTCAAAACGATGTTGTCTCCGCTCTCCTTGGTGGCAACAGAGGTGATCTCCACCTTCATATCTCTCAGCAGGATAGAAACGTCCGCAATGATGCTGGGAGTATAGGAGGCGAAGATGTTGAGATGGATCTCAAAGCCGCCCAGAGCCCTTCTTTCCGCACGGGCAGTCCAGGAGGCGGTGACCCAACGGTCACGGTCTTCCTCCCGTTTCAGGCCGTTCTGGACGTTGATACAATCGTATTTATGAATGGAGATGCCGTAGCCCTTGGTGATAAAGCCGATGATGTTGTCCCCGGGCAAGGGAGAACAACATTTGGCAAACTTCACGGCACAGCCCTCCACGTTGTCCACGATAACGCTTTCGGAGGACTTCTTGTTCTTGCGATCCTCTCTGGCGGGACGGTCTACGATATCCGGCTTTACGGGGGCGGGCTCCTGCTCGGGAACCACCAGGCGATTGAATTCTTCCTTCAGCTTGGTGCCAAGCTTCACCACGTCCATGCCGCCGAAGCCGATGCTGTTATACAGATCGTCTCCTTCGGCAAAGCCCATACGGGAAGCCAGGCTCTGCATGATCTTATCACGCTGTGCCTCGGTATAGCGGACGCCGTAGCGCTTGAACTCACGGTCGATCTCCTGCTTGCCAAGCTGGATGTTTTCTTCCCGCATTTCCTTTTTGAAGAACATACGGATCTTGTTGCGGGCTTCGCTGGAGCGGACGTAGGTGAGCCAGTCGCGGCTGGGGCCTTTGGAATTGGGGTTGGTGAGGACCTCCACGATCTGCCCGGTCTGCAGCTCCGTATCGATGGGAACGATGTTGCCGTTGACCTTGGCGCCTACCATCTTATTACCCACACCGGAGTGGATGGCATAAGCAAAGTCTACGGGAGTACTGCGGGCAGGAAGATTGATCACGTCCCCCTTAGGAGTGAAGACGAAGATCTCATCCTCAAACAGGTCGATCTTCAGAGAATTGAAGAATTCGTCGGGATCTCCCCCGTCGTTGTCGGATTCCACAAGGGAACGGATCCAACGGAGCTTTTCATCCAGACCGTGGGTGGCACGCTCGCCGGATTTATACTTCCAGTGAGCCGCCAGGCCGTATTCCGCTACGGAGTGCATTTCCCAAGTACGGATCTGCACCTCGAAGGGAATGCCGCCGGAGCCGATAACGGTGGTGTGGAGAGAACGGTAAAGGTTCTGCTTGGGAGTGGAGATATAGTCCTTGAAACGGCCGGGCACGGAGTTGAATTTCTCGTGGATGATACCCAGCACGGTATAGCAATCCAGCTCGGTATCCACAAGGACGCGCAGAGCGTAAAAGTCGTAGATCTCATCGAAGGATTTGCTTTGGTTATACATCTTTTTATAGATGCTGTAAGTGCTTTTGACACGACCCTCCAGGCGGTAGTGAACGCCGTAGGAATCCAGACTTTGCGCCACCATCTTGGTAGCCTGGGTCAGGAAGTCCTTGCTTTCGCCGTAACGCTTTTCCGTATCCTTCTGGATCTCAGCATAGCCGATGGGATCCAGGTAGGAAAGAGCAAGGGTCTCCAGTTCCAGCTTGATGCGCTGCATACCGATACGGTGGGCCAAGGGCGCGTAGACGTGCATGGTCTCCAAGGCTATGGAACGCTGTTTTTCGGGAGAGCGGACGTCCAGGGTACGCATATTGTGGAGACGGTCGGCAAGCTTTACGAAAATAACACGCAGATCCTTGGACATTGCGAGAAACATCTTACGCAGGTTGCGGATGCTGGCCTCCTGCTTGGTCTCAAAGGGGATATTCAGCTTGGTAACGCCGTCTACGATATCCGCAACGTCGTTACCGAACTGTCTCCGTACGTCGTCCAGGGTGACTCTGTCGGAGCAATCCTCCACGGTGTCGTGGAGAAAAGCGGCGCAGATGGAATCGGTGTCCAACTGGCAATCGTACACGATGGTGGCCACTGCGATGGGATGGATGATATAATCTTCCCCGGAAATACGCTTCTGGCCGCGGTGCAATTCCTCGGCCAGATAATAAGCGCGTTTGATTTTGTCTATGTCGTAACAACCGCTCGCATCACATCTGGCAAGCAATTCGTTTACATCGTATTCCATAGAGGCTTCCTTTTATACTTGTCGGTGGTTCCCCCGAATCATTTGAAGAATGGGAGATTGGTCCAGATTGACCTTTTTACCCACGGGCAGAATGCTGACCTCGGCTACCTTGCCGCCGTCGCTGTAAGTACGGCTGATGAGTCCTTCATCGGCAAGAACGTCCAGAATGACCTTGAAGCTGCAATAGGAGACGTGGATATCTTCCTGCTCCAAAGCGCGGCAGGTTGCGGCAATGGCCATATGCTTACTGCTTTCCAGAACGTCACGCTTCAAGAACTTATAAACGTCTCTGAAGCCCGCCAGGGTGGGAACGTCGCTTCGGGAGACGTCACTACGGTCGGCGGGATCCACCAGACGGCGATAGGTAACTTCACCCTCGGCGGTATCCTCGCTTTCGATATCGGACAGGCGCAAGGCCTTGATGGTAACCTGGGGGGTACATTGACCCATATATTCGTTGATGTCTGCAGTAAAGACCACGTCACAGATGTTCCCCTCGCTGAGTTTGAGATCGGAGGGCACGGAGAACCAGATGGCGCTGACCTCACTGCCGCCGAACTTATAGTCGTGGGGGCGGAGCTTGAACTTCAGATGCTTACCGCCGGAAAGATATACCAGGTCGGTCACCGCTACCCGCTTCATCATCAGCACGGGCTGAGGGTTCTGCAGGCCGAAGGGCTCCATAGTTTGCATCTCGCGGATACCCGCAAGAGTAATATCGTTGAAATCCACCTTGCACTCGATCTCCAAAGGCAGGGAGGAATCGGTCTTTACCAGGTACTGCTTGGCGTACTCGTTGATCCGCTTGCGGAAATCGTCGATACGGTCCTTGGAAACGGAAAGACCTGCGGCAAGCTCGTGACCGCCGTATTCACACAACAGATCCTCGCAGGAGGACAAAGCATCCATCAAGGAGAAGCCCTTGATGCTTCTGCCGGAGCCCTTGGCCACTTCTCCGTCGTAGGAGAATAAGATGCAGGGCAGAGAGAACTTCTCGGCGATCTTGGAAGCAACCACACCGATCACACCCTGGTGCCACCCCTCGGAACCGAGAACAAAGAAGCAATCGTCTTTACAGGACTGCTGGATCTGGGCAAGGGCCTGCTCGTAGATCTCCTGCTCCATAGTCTGGCGAAGCTTGTTGGTCTCGCACAGCTCACCGGCAATGCGGTCTGCCACCTGCTCGTCCTTGGTGACCAGCAGCTCCACGGCACGGGATGCGGAGGCAATTCTGCCTGCGGCGTTGATACGGGGGGCCAACACGTAGCCCACGGTGGAGGAGGTGACCTTCTTCACCTGTCTGCCGTGCTTAACGATGCCCGCATGGCGCATCAAAGCAAGGATGCCGGGAGAGCGAACGGATTCCAGCTTCTTCAGACCCATCGCGGCGATACGACGGTTTTCGTCAATAATAGGCATCACGTCCGCGATGGTGCCGATAGCAACGATGTCTGCGTAACGATCACAGATCCGCTTGGTATCTCCATCAACGGCGCAAAGCACCTTGAACACCACGCCCACGCCTGCAAGGTTCTTGAAGGGATAGGGACAATCCTCTCTATGAGGGTTCACCACGGCAACGGCGTCGGGAATGGTCTCACGGCAGTTGTGGTGGTCGGTGATCACCATATCGATGCCCTGCTCTTTTGCATACAGAGCCTCGTCGATGGCGGTAATTCCCGTATCCACGGTGATGATCATATCCACCCTGCCCACCATACGCTTGATCACGGGAAGGCTAAGGCCGTATCCCTCGGAGATGCGGTCGGGGATGAAATACTCACACTTTACGCCTCTGCCCGTGAGGTAGTCGTACAGCATCATGGTAGAGGTAACGCCGTCTACGTCGTAGTCGCCGTAGATGCAGACACGCTCTTTGTTCTCAATGGCACGACGGATCCGGGCAACGGCGGGCTCCATATCCTTGAGAAGATAGGGATCGTGGAGAGGGATCTCGTCCTTGTTTAAGAATGCTTTGACTTTATCGGCTGAGTCAAGCCCTCTGTTGGAGAGCAATTTTGCGGTCAGGGGACGAACGCCCAGTTCAGCCTGCAAGCGACTGTACAGGGTTTCGTTCAGTTCCCGAAGGACCCATTTTCTTTCTGTCATTTGACTCCGCCTCCTTTCTGTTTTATCATCAGGAAATAGTATTTTCGATGACCTGGAGGGTCATCTCCGCAACGGGTACGGTATAATTGCCCACGACGCAGATGTGGTTGTTGCCGGTGGAGATCTCGGCAATACCGATGTAATCACCGGTTGCCGGATCCTTCTCCATAGTATTATAGTTGATCATCACGGTCATCAGCTCGCTCTTGTAGGTCAAGACCTCCTGATAAGGACCGAGAATGCGTACGGTCAGGTCACCGATGGCCTCGGCGATGAGATTGCTATCGGCAGGGATCCCGTAGACGAAAATGCGGGAAGCGTCGATCTCGATATTCGCAAAGCTGATGGCGGGGAGAGACACGGTATAGGTAAATTCCGCTTCGCCGTATTCCGCACTCAAGGTGGTGGGAACGTCGTTTTCTGCCAACAGTTCGGAAACCGTCATGGTTCTGGAAAAATCGCCGTCTGCAATAGAATCGTCGCAGGTGACGGTCAGATACTCAACCTTGGAAAGGTCGTAAACAGGGCCTTCCAGAGTCACGGAGGACAAGTCAGTGGCGAAGCTGACCTCCTCGGAAGTGAAATCCGTATCCTTCATAACCAGCTTTACGGGAACCGTTTTCTTGCTGTTCATGGTGATGGTCACGTTGACAGTATTGCGGCTGAGGGAAATATAGGGGTTGGAAATGGTTGCCTTGGTCTCCACGTCCCGAAGCTGAATGTTTCCGCTGACGTTGAAGGAGCCGGTAACCACGTTGCCCAGATCAAAATGTGCGTAGGCTTCCGCGTTGCTGATAATGCTTTCAGGTCCATAAACTGTGACAACGTAAGCATCCTGCTTCATTTGGCCGATGGTATAGGCGGAGGTATAGGTCTTTTCCACGTTGACCTGGATGGTGCGGGAGGTAAATACGTCCACGTACAAGGTCACATTGGGGACGGAAACAGATTCCACGGTGGAACCGTTGGGAGCCACCACGGTAACGGGCAAAGTAGTAAGCCCCGGTCCGTTCACACCAGAAATATCCACGTAAGCGGAGAGATCCGCCGCGTCAATGCCGGAAAGCAACTGACGGGTGCCCTCCAAACGGACGTCTACGGACAGGGAGAAGCTGTCTCCGTCGGCAACGGTGTAGCCGTTGGTGTTGACACCCATGATCTCCACCACCACGCCGGTATAGGTCTCGCTGGCCATTTCGGTATCGTAGCCGATGGCATACATCCAGAGAAGCAACGCGCCGAACAAAGCGACCGCGAAGGTAAAGATCTTTCTTTTTCTTCCGACGACTTCGTTATTCATCGTTCTTTTTGCCTCCCTTCCGAAGAATGGTGCCCTTAAAGCGATTGACCATCTTTTCTGCAATGGCGTCCTCGCGGGCAAGGCGGAGGTTTAAGTATTCCTCAAGGGTACTGCGGTCAAAGCCGCGCTTCAGCTCCCCCTCCACGGCAACGGAGATGATGCCCGTTTCCTCGGAAACGATGAGAACCACGGCGTCGCTGTTTTCGCTCATGCCGATCCCTGCGCGGTGGCGGGTGCCAAGCTCGCGGATAAGATCAGCATTGGAAGAAAGAGGCAACAGACAGCCTGCGGCATGAAGACGGGAATTGCTGATGATCACGGCACCGTCGTGCAGGGGGGATTTATTGAAGAAGATATTCTCCAAAAGGTAAGAAGACACGTCCGCGTTCACCACGGTACCGGTTTTTGCCTGGTCTCCCAGTTTGGTCTCCCGCTCAAAGACGATCAAGGCCCCGGTTCTGGTTTTGGAAAAATAGTCTGCGGCGATGCACACCTCGTTCACCACGGAACGCAAGGCGGCATCCTGATTTTTATCCAGCTTGCCCTTGAAATTGTGGAATGTGGTACCGCCCACTTTTTCCAAGAAGCTACGCAATTCCGGCTGGAACACCACGATCAAGGAAAGGATACCCACGGAGAATACGTTGGTCAGAATGAAGTTCAGAGCCTTCATCTTTGCGACCTCGCTGATCAACAGCAAAACGATCAGCAACACCACGCCCACCAGCAGCTTGCCTGCACGGCGTTTACGCATGAACTGGAAGATGTAATAAAATACAAACGCCACCAAAAGGATGTCCAGGACATCCACGGCACGAATGGATTTCAGTTGTTCGCCCACATAGCGAAAATAATCTAAGATCGCAGACACTTCTTTCCCACCTTGTAACAAAAGTTATCCGTTTCTCATAATATCATATACAAAAAACGTTGTCAAGAATTTCGATCGGATTTTTGTGTTATTTCAAAAAGAAATCCCGATTTTTCATCAAAAGGGACAGGGCGTTTCCCCGATGGCTGACCCCATTCTTTTCGCTTCCCGTCAATTCGGCAAAGGTCTTGCCAAAGGGCGGGTAATAGAACAGAGGATCGTACCCAAAGGTACCGCTTCCCTGCTTGGATTCCAGAATGAGCCCTTCCGCGGTACCCCGGACGGTAAGGTGCTCTCCGTCCTCGCGGAAAACGCAAACTGCGCTGACGAAACGGGCGGTGCGTTTCTCTGCGGGAACCCCCGAAAGCTCTGCCAACAGCTTTGCGTTGTTGGCGTCGTCATCTCCGTGAACGCCTGCATATCTGGCAGAATGGACGCCGGGAGCGCCGTTCAACGCGTCAACCTCCAATCCGCTGTCGTCGGCGATGGCCATACAGCCTGTGGCAAGGGCGACGGTGCGGGCTTTGATGAGAGAATTCTCCTCAAAGGTTGCGCCGTCTTCAACGATCTCGCCGAGAAAGCCGGATTCTCTTAAGGGGATGATCTCCGCAGGGATCTCCGCTTCACGGAAATAACGGCGGAATTCCTCCAGCTTATGAGCGTTGTCGGAGGCTAAAATGATCTTCTTCATAGCTTTTTTCTCATCCTTCAAAGAATGCTTCGATGAATTCGGTGCCGTTGAAGGTCTGGAGATCGTCGATGCCCTCGCCCACGCCGATAAACTTCACGGGGATGCCAAGCTCACGCTTGATGGCAAGGACGATGCCGCCCTTGGCGGTGCCGTCCAGCTTGGTAAGCACCAATCCGGAGATCTCGGCGGCCTTGCGGAATTCCTTTGCCTGCACCAAGGCGTTCTGCCCGGTGGAGGCGTCCAGCACCAACAGGGTGTCTCTGGTGGCTTCGGGAAGCTCTCTGGAGATCACACGGTTGATCTTGGCAAGCTCGTCGATCAGGTTTTTCTTATTATGAAGTCTGCCTGCGGTATCCACGATGAGGACGTCCACGCCCTGCTTTCTGGCAGCACCGGCGGCATCAAACACCACGGCGGCGGGATCCGCTCCTTCTTTCTGCTTGATGAGGGGCACGTCACTGCGATTTGCCCAGACCTCAAGCTGTTCGATGGCGGCGGCACGGAAAGTATCCGCGGCACACAGCATGACCTTCTTGCCCTGCTGCTTCAGACAATTGGCGATCTTACCGATGGAGGTGGTCTTGCCAACGCCGTTAACGCCGATGACCAGGATCACGGAAACGCCCTTTTCCCCGAGAGTCAAAGGAGCGCCCTCCCCTACCAGCTCCCGCAGAATGGCGCGGAATTCTTCTCTGGCAGGCTCGGTTTCCTTGATCTTCTTTTCCTTCAGACGTTCTCTCAGGGTATCGGCAATGTATTCCGAGGTGTCTACGCCCACGTCAGCCATAATCAGCAGGTCGGTAAGCTCCTCAAAAAAGTCATCGTCCACCTTGTCGCCGGAGGCAAACAGCAGATCCACCGGCTTCAGCAATGCGTCCTTGGTCTTTTTCAGACCGGATTTCAATTTATCAAAAAATCCCATCAGTTGGTATACTCCTTAAAGTTTTCTTCCAAGCCGGAAAGGCTGAGACGGATATAATCGGAAATGCCCTTCTGGTGCATGGTGACACTGTAGAGGGTATCGGCACGCTCCATGGTACCGCGACGGTGGGTGATGACGATATACTGGGTCTTTTCGCTGTGAGAACGGATGTAATCGGCAAATTTGTTCAGGTTGATATCGTCAAGCGCACTCTCGATCTCGTCGAAGATACAGAAGGGTGCAGGGTTGACGCTTTGTAACGCCAGGTACAGAGCGATGGCCGCAAAGGATTGCTCGCCACCGGAGAGCAAGGAAATGCTCTTGACGCTCTTTCCCGGCGGCTTCGGGATAATATCGATGCCGCATTCCAGAGGATTCTCCGGATCCTGCAGTTCGATCCTTGCGCTACCGCCGCCGAAGAGTTCAACGAACACCCGGGCAAAGTTTTCATTGATCTGCTGAAAGGTGGTGACGAAGTTTTCCTTCATCTCGATCTCCAGCTTGGAGATGGTGCCGTCCAGACTGCGGCGGGTCTTTTGCAGATCCTCCACCTGGGCGGAAAGAAAGTCGTAGCGTTCCTTGGTCTGGCGGTACTCCTCCACGGCGTTGACGTTGATCACGCCCATAGAGCGGATCTTTGCCTTGAGGGACGCCAATCGGGAGGGTGCCTTTTCCATTTGCTCCTCGGGGAGGCGGAAGGTCTCCGCATCGGAATAGGTCAGCTCGTATTCGTCCCACAGCTTAGCGGTGACGGCATCAAAATCCTCGTTGAGACGGCGGAAGTTGTTCTCCTCGTTGGTCACCTGCACGAAGGCCTCCTCACGTTTCTGCTGGGCTTCCTTGTGCTTGCGGCGGATATCGGAAAGCTTGGATTCCTGGGCTTCTCTGCTTCCCACAAGCTCCTGCAGCTTTTCCTCTGCGAGGGTAATGCCTTTGCAGGCGGCCAGGATCTTTTCTTCCACCACAGCAATACGGTTCCCCCGCTCGGCAATGCTGTTCTGCGCAGAAGCCACGGTCACTCTGAGATTGGCAATGCGGTCCATCACGCCGGTAAGCAAAGCGGTCTGCTGTGCAAGGGCGGCGGAAAGGCTGTCGGTATAGGAGCGCTTAGAGACCACCACGATCCTGGCCTGGGACAAGCCCTCGTAGGCGGCGGATTCTGCGGTGCGGGCATCTTCGACCTGCTTTTTGCAGGTACGGTTCTTTTCTTCTGCGGTAAGAACGGCCTGGTTGCGAACCTCCAAGCCGGTGCGGACGGCCTGCAACCGTTCTTCGAGAGAACGTCTGCCGTCGGAATCCGCATTTTTACCGTTTTCGATGGCACGGATATGGGTAAGCTCCTCCTCCATACGCACCTGATAGCCGTTGATCTCGTTTTCCGCTTCGTCGTAACGGGTCTTCTGCTCTGCGGAAAGAAGCTCCAGCTCCAAGGCGGCGGCTTCGTTTTCTTCAATAGCGCGCTTTCTGCGGGCGGCCTTACGATCCAACTCCAGCAATGCGCCGTTCAGCTCACGGATCTCTCCGGAAAGACGTTCGATGTCCATCGCACGGGTGAATACGCCCACCTTTTTGGCGGAGGCGCCGCCGGTGAAGCTTCCGCCGGGATGGATCACTTGGCCGTCCAGGGTGACGATCTTCACCTTATACCCGGTGGCGGATGCGATCTTGGTGGCGTTGTCGATATGATCGGCGATCACCGTTCTGCCCAGCAGATCGTTGGCGACGCCGCGGAATTTTTCTTCAAAGCGGGCAAGCTGGGAGGCAATGCCCACGTAGCCTTCCATGTTTTTGATCTTGGAAACGTCGCAGAGAGAGCCTTTGACGGTGTCCAGAGGCAGGAAGGTAGCTCTGCCGATGCGGTGATCCTTCAAATAGCGGATACAAGCCTTGGCATCCTCGGCGCTTTCCACAACAATAAACTGAACGGAAGCGGCAAGGGCGGTCTCCAGAGCCACCACGTATTCGTTGTCGGCGGAGAGGATATTGGAAACGGGGCCGTGAAGCACCACGTTTGCACCGCCGTTTCTGTGGATCTTGCCTGCGGCGCCATCCTTCAAGATACTGCGGACGCTTTCGGAATAGCCCTCGAAAAGCTGTTCCATCCGCTGAAGAGATTCTCTGCGCTGTTCGGCGGCGGTGAGCTTCAGGCGGAGGGAAACGGCTTCCTCGCGAAGATTTGCTTCCTCGGTGGAATCGGTACGGATCTGCTCACGCTTTTCCTTGATAGCGTTGAGAGTCTCCAGATATTCCGCCTCCAGGACGTCGCGGATCTTTACTTTCTCGGAGCATACTGCTTCCAGGGAGGCGATACGTTCTCTTCCGGCGGCGATACGTTCTTCGCTTTCGGAGTCGCTTTTTTTGGCGGCCTCCCACTCTGCGGCCAAGGCGGCCTCGGCCATGTTCAGGTCGGAAAGGGACTGTCTGGCGAGGGTGAGCGCTTGCTCGGCATCCTCAGCCGTTTTGGTGCAGAGAGCAACCGTTTCTCTGGCGGATTGCCAGGTCTGTTCCTTGACGGTGCAATCCTCCTCCGCGGACTTCACGTCCTCCTTGGAGAGAGCGATCTCCTGCTCGGAGACGGAGATCTGCTTGGCGATCACGGCGGATTGCTGTTCCGATTCGGCGATCTCCTTGTTGCCGTCGGTGACGATCTGCTCGTAGTGCTGAAGGTCGTTAAGACAGACGGCCTTTTCGCCCTCGGCTTCCGCCTTCACACGCTCGGAGACGGCTTTTTCCTGCTCTGCCAAAGACATAAGACGGGCGAACTCGTAGCTTTCGTTCAGCTGATCGTCCAGCTCCTTTTCCAAGGCGGTCTCGGAAAGCTGTGCCTGCTCCAGGGCGTTTTTGGCGTGGGTCAAGCCCTCCTCGCCAAGGTTGCGCTTCTCCCGCAGGTCGTCCAGTCGGTTCAGCCAGAGAGTGATCTCCAAGCCCTTCTTTTCCTCGCTGAGGACCAAGTATTGCTTGGCGTTTTCCGCTTCCTTTTCCAAGGGCTTCACACGGGAGGCTACCTCCTGGAGGATATCGGTCACGCGCAACAGATTGTTTTCCGTATCTGCCAGCTTCCGTTCCGCCTCGGTCTTGCGATAGCGGAAGCGGGAGATGCCTGCGGCCTCCTCGAAGATACTGCGGCGTTCGTCGCCCTTCTGGGAGAGAACCTCCGCGATCCTGCCCTGGCTGATAACGGAGTAGCCCTCTCTTCCGATACCGGTGTCGTAGAACATCTCGTAGATATCGCGCAAACGGGACAGCTTGCGATTGATATAATACTCGCTTTCGCCGCTACGGTAATACTTACGGGTGATGACGGTCTCGGGAAAATCCGAGAGACGGGGTTTATCGTCGGGAGAAGCTTCCTCCTCCGGGGACTCCAAGGTCATTTGGTGGGTGGAGCGGTATTCCTCCTCGGAATCGATATACAGAGATACCGAAGCGCAATTGGAGGCGGGGCGGGTGGGCGTGCCGTTGAAGATGACGTCGTCCATTTTGGAGCCGCGAAGGCTCTTCATGCTCATTTCACCCAAAACCCAACGCACGGCGTCGGAAATATTGGATTTACCGCTTCCGTTGGGGCCGATGATGGCGGTGACACCTTGCTCGAAGGTGATCTTCGTTTTGTCGGGGAACGATTTGAACCCCTGCATTTCCACAGCTTTTAATCGCATGGTGTAGTTATCCTTCTATTGAGATTTTCACACGGGGGACGGAAAGAGCTTCGTCCTCCCGCAGATCAAGGGTACGGGGTAACAGGACGGGTTGTAATTCCTTCAGTACCAGGCGGCGGTGGCCGGTCACCTTGGACAGCTCGCCGCGAGGAAGACAGACGGTGAGGTGTTTATTCACGGCCCTCTCCCCTGCCAAAGCCATGATCTCCTTGGCGTAGAGGTAGCCGTATGCCAGCTCCGCAAGAGAGCCGTCGGTGGGGCCGTAGGGAGCGTTTGCAAGCTCGGGTGAAGATTGCAACCCGATCTTCAGCACCTTCACGCCCCGGGATAAAAAGGTCTCCAGGCAGGGAACGGTACGCTTGGCGGCGGCAACGTCGTCCATGGGATGATACCCACCTTGCAACGTCATTTGGTGAAGCTTGGTTCCCGCAAATACCACGGTGGGATAGATGCGGGCTTCCTTGGCACCCAAGTCGCAAATGGCTTTCGCGGTAGCCAGCTCTTTTTCTTCATCGGAGCCCGGCAGGCCAAGCATCATTTGTCCACCAAACACAAAGCCGTTGTTCACAAGCAAGGCGGCGGAAGCACGGGTTTGGGCCGCGGTATGCCCTCTCCCGGAGAGGCGTAAGACCTCGTCATCCATGCTTTGCACCCCAAGCTCCACGTTGGTAACGCGGTACTGCTTCAGGATGGCGATCATCTCCTCGTCGATGAGATCCGGCCGGGTAGAGATCCGAATGCTTGAGGCAAATCCCTGCTCCAGGTAAGCATTGGCACGTTTCAGAAGGGCGATCATCCGCTCCTTGGGGATGCCCGTGAAGCTCCCGCCGAAAAAGGCGATCTGATTTTCGGTGGTGTGGAGGTCGCCTGCGTTTGCCATCATGGAATCGAAGGCGGCAAGCTCAGCTTGGATGGATTCCGCCGTTTCCTTATGACCTGTGATCTTTTCCTGCGCGCAAAAGGCGCAACGATGGGGACATCCCGCAAAGGGGACGAAAAAGGGCAGGTTACGGTGTTTCTTCATTCAATTCGCCTAAAAGGATGAGGGCGTGCTTGGCGGCTTGCTGTTCCGCCTCCCGCTTGGTTCTGCCCTTGCCCGCACCTAACAGGTTGGAGTTCAAGTAGACCTCGAAATGGAAAATACGGTCGTGAGGAGGGCCTTCCTCGCCCTTTTCCGCGTAGGACAGCTTTTCCTCGGGGGTCTGCTGAACGATCCGCTGAAGCATGGATTTATAATCCTCCGTACCCTTTTTGGATACGGTCTCTAGCATGCGGATCAGACGGGGCAACAGGAAGATCTTGACCTGTTCCATACCGCTGTCCAGGTAGATAGCAGCCAAGAGGGCCTCAAAGGCATCGGCGATGATGCTCTTACGCTTCTTGCCGCCGCCGGAGATGATCTCCCCGTGACCGAAGGACATGAAATCTCCCAACCCGATCTCGGAAGCAAGGACGGCCAAAGTCGATTCGCAGACCAAGGCGGCGCGAGTGCGGGTCAGAAAGCCCTCGTCTTCCCCGGGAAAGGTGGAAAACAGGTATTCCGCGGTGATCACGGACAAAATGGAATCACCCAGAAACTCCAGTCGTTCGTTGCTTTCGATCTTGCGATGTTTATTTTCGTTGCAATAGGAGGAATGGGTCAGTGCTTCCGCAAGAAAAGCCTTGTTGCGGAAGGTATAGCCGATGCGCTCCTCCAAAAGCTCTTTGGTATATTCTTTCTGATTCAAGTATTACACTTCCTTTTTTCGGGGGAGGATTACTTTCCTTCGGAATAGCCGCAACCGGATTTACAGTAGACGGTGCCCTTTCCCTTCTTTCGCAGGAGGGGACTGCCGCAACCGGGACATTTTTCACCGGTGGGAGCATCCCAGGAGGAGAAGGAGCATTCCGGATATTTCTCACAGCAATAATAGGTCTTATGCTTGCGAGTCTGTTTGATCAAGATCCGTTTGCCGCAATCGGGGCATGCGATGCCGCTGTCACGGTAGAAGGGCATGCTTCCCTTGCAATCGGGATATTTACGACAGGCAAAGAAGGTACCGAAGGCACCCTTGCGGGCGATCATTTCCCCGCCGCAGATGGGACAGGGATCGTCGGCGACGATCTCCGGCTGACGGTCTTCCTCGGGTGCAGGTGCTTCCGCCTTGGCTTCCAAGCGCTTGGTGTTCTTGCACTTGGGATAGTTGGGACAGGCGGCAAACTTACCGTATCTGCCTTCTCTCTGGATCATGCGGGCACCGCACTTCTCGCAGATCATATCCAGCTCCACCTTTTCCAAGGCGATCCGATCGTCCCCGAGGGTCTCGGAGGCCCGCTTCAGTTGGGATTCAAAATCCGCGTAGAAACGACGGAGAACAGCGATATAATCCTCGTCGCCGCTTTCGATGCGGTCAAGATCCGCTTCCATTTCGGCGGTGAAGTTATAGTCAACGATGTTGGAGAAAGCGTTCTTCATCAGATCGGTAGTCACAAAGCCAAGATCCGTTGGGATCAGGGTCTTACCTTCGCGCTTAACATAGCCGCGGTTTACGATGGTAGTGATGGTGGCTGTATAGGTGGAGGGACGGCCGATGCCCTTCTCTTCCAGGACGCGGATAAGGGACCCCTCGGTGTATCTGGGGGGCGGCTGGGTGAACTTCTGCTCGGGAGTGACGGAGACGGGAGACAGAATGGCGCCTTCGTTCAATTCGGGAAGTCTGCCTTCTGCTTCCTCCTCGTCGGCATCGTCGTAGAGAGCCATATACCCGCGGAAGCGGACAGTGTTACCGTTGGCACGGAAGACAGCGGAGCCGGACAGGAGATCTGCCGCAACTGTATCGAAGGCGGCGGCGGCCATCTGGCTTGCCATAAAGCGTTCCCAGATCAGCTTATACAGCTTGTACTGATCGGCGGAAAGCTTCCCCTTCACGTCCTCGGGAAGCAAGGCGGGATCGGAGGGACGGATGGCTTCGTGAGCGTCCTGGGCATTCTTCCGCATTTTGTACTGGTTGGGAGTTTCGGGATAATATTCTTCGCCGTAACGGGAAAGGATCACGTTCTTGGCGGTGTCTCTTGCCTCGTCGGAGATACGGAGGGAGTCGGTACGCATATAGGTGATGAGACCGTGGGTACTTTTTTCGCCAAGGTTCACGCCCTCGTAAAGCTCCTGGGCGATCATCATGGTTCGGGAGGACTGGAAGCCCAGGCGACGGTTTGCCTCCTGCTGCAAGGTGGAGGTGACGAAGGGAGGCTGGGGCTTGCGGTGCTTGACGGATTTCTTGACGGAAAGAACGGTAAAGGTTCCATCCATGGAAGCAAGCACAGCATCCACGTCATCCTTGCAATGAAGCTCCTTTTTGCCGTTTTCATCCCCGAAATAGTGGGCGGTGAAGGATTCTCCCGCGCCGTTCTTCAAAAGGGCGTTGATATGCCAGTATTCCTCGGGTACGAAGGCACGGATCTCCTCCTCCCGCTCAACGATGATGCGGGTAGCCACGGACTGTACACGTCCTGCGGAGAGGCCGTTTTTGATCTTCTTCCAAAGGAAGGGGCTGATCTGATACCCCACGAGGCGATCCAGGATGCGGCGGGTCTGCTGGGAATTGACCATGTCCATATCGATCTCTCTGGGAGACTTGATGGCCTCCTTCACCACGCTTTTTGTGATCTCGTTGAAGGTGATACGCTTGGTCTTTTCGGGATCCAGTTTCAAAACAGCGGCCAGATGCCAGCTGATGGCTTCTCCTTCGCGGTCAGGGTCGGCGGCAAGCAGAACGCGGTCGGCGGCCTTAGCTTCCTTGCGAAGCTCGTTGATCAAGTCGCCCTTGCCGCGGATGTTGATATATTGAGGCTCAAAGTCGTTTTCGATATCGATGCCCAGCTTGCTTTTGGGCAGGTCGCGGACGTGGCCCTTGGAGGCTTTTACTTTATATCCTTTTCCCAAAAAGCTTTTGATGGAATTCGCTTTTGTGGGGGACTCCACGATTACCAATGTGTTCATAAAATTGCTTCTATCTCCTTGGTGTGAATTATATACAGGTGAAACGGTTGCCGGGCAGAGAACGGATCTTGCCGTCTATTTCCAGCTCGGTAAGCTCTGCCAGCAGGTCGCCGATGCCGATGCCGGTAAGAGCGGAAAGCTCGTCGGCGGTGAGGGGCTTTTCCCGCAAGGCCGCACAGATCCTATCGGCGGGAGAGCCTTCGGCACGGGGTGCTTCCTTCTTTGGCTCGGCAGGCGGCGGCGAGGGAGGT
Organism: Clostridia bacterium; assembly: GCA_017516825.1. Taxonomy (GTDB): domain Bacteria; phylum Bacillota; class Clostridia; order Oscillospirales; family CAG-382; genus Coliplasma. The sequence continues at coordinate 30,018 of JAFXBC010000068.1, forward strand.
GCGGGAGGCTCCTCTGCAAGCGGGGTAAAAGGTTCGTCTTCCATAGTGACGGCGGAAGCGTTGCCGTAGGCGTAGATCTTCTTGGAAGTGAGTAAATACTCCGGGTGGATCTTGGTGGGGTAAGAAAGAGACAACTCGTTTAAGATATCCGAAGCGGAGGTGGCGGTTCTTGCACCGCTTTTGATCAGCTCGTTGGTGCCGGCGTGGGAATCTCCAAGGGCACCGGGAACGGCAAATACCAGCTTATTCTGATAAACGGCGTGGCGGGCGGTGATCAAGGCACCACTGTGCTCCCCCGCTTCCACCACCAACGTGGCTTTGGAGAGACCGCTGATGATACGGTTACGGTTGGGGAAATCCCCTCTGGTGCGTTTACAGCCGGGATACATCTCGCTGATGACCAGGCCGCTTTTATATAGGGCGTGGAAGGCTCTTGCGTTCTCCTTGGGATAGATCTCGTCAATGGGCGTTCCCAAAACGGCGATGGTATATCCGCCTGCGCGGAAGGCACCTCGGTGAGCGCAGGTATCGATGCCCTTGGCAAGGCCGCTGATCACGGTGGCGCCGCAAACGGTAAGCCGCATGGCAAAATCTTCCGCAACTCTTGCGCCGTAGGCCGTCATGGAACGGGTTCCCACCACGGCAACGCCCACCAGGTCGTTCAGATCCCGCAGGTCGCCGATGGCGTATAAGACCGCGGGCGGGGCTTGGATGAGACGTAGAGAATCGGGATAGCGGTCTTCATAATAAGTGAGGACGTGGATCTGCTTTTCCTGCAAGTTCTTCATCAGCTCGTAAGCTTCGTCCAGATCCTTGCGCTTCAAATTCTTTTCGCAAAGGTGCTTTCCCTCCAGGAAGGAGAAATCCTCACATTCGTAGATCTCCCTGCAGGAGGAAAAGCGGGTAAACAGCTTGAGATAGACCGTGTTGGCAATGCCGCAGGCCTGCTGTAACCATAATGCGTACAAAAGGTCGGGATTATGCACGGTTTCGCACTCCTTCCCACATAATAACGGCGGCGGCGATGGAAGCGTTCAGACTTTCGGCGGCATCCGTCATGGGGATCAGCACGCCGCTGTCACAGGCCGAAAGCAGGGCTTCGGAGATGCCTTGCCCCTCGTTGCCGATGACGAACAGATCTTCGTTGCCCACGGGGAACTGCCCAAGGAGACGGCTCTTTTCGCTTAACGCGGCGGCGTAGGTCTTCCTCCCCGTGCCCTTGAAGGAGTTGACAAAGGAAACCGGATCCTTGCACAGATACGTATTCCTTGAAAACAAGGCACCCATGGTGGCACGGACGGTCTTGGAGGCGTACACGTCGGCGCAATCGGCGGACAGAACCACGGACCAACCCAAGGCGGCGGCAGTACGCAGAACGGTGCCTACGTTGCCGTTATCCCGCACGGACTCCAGCAGAAGAACCCTGCCGGGAACGTGAGAAGCGTCGGTCACTTCCTTCACCTGCTCCAGATAGGGGGACAGAGTCAGGATACCCTGGGGAGCCTGCTCGGTGGAAAGCTTTTCAAAAACATTGTCGGGAACGGAGCAAAGAACGTCCTCCGGCAGGGTGGACAGAAGCCCGGCATACTTCGCAAGGGCCCCGTCGGTGACGAACACGGCGTGGGGAACGTTGCCGAAGCGGAGGTATTCTTCCAGCAGGTGAACACCTTCGAAAAAGAACAGTTTTTCTTCCTCGCGGTGCTTACGGGACGAAAGCTTACCAACGCGAACCACTAACGGGTTATTGCGGGATTCGATGCGCTTCATACCTTGACTCCTTTCCACGGCAAAACAAAAAATCCATACCATAATTATATATAATAATAGTACAGATTTTTTGAATTGTCAACCTCTTTTTGCTAAAACGACGCGATCATTTTTGGAATAATCCTTCAAAACCGCAACGCTGTAGCCCGCTTCCTCCAAAATACGGGAAACGTCCTCCCCTTGGTCGTAGCCGATCTCGAAAAGAATGATGCCGTTGGGCTTTAAGATCAGAGGAGCGTAGGCCACGATGGCGCGGTAATAGCGCAGACCGTCTTCCCCGCCGTCAAGAGCGTTGTGAGGCTCGTACTGCACCTCGGTGGACAGGAAGTCGATGACGTCCGTGGGGATGTAGGGCGGATTGGAGATCAGCAGGTCGATCTGTCTGCCTGCTTTGATGGAAAGGGCGGCGTAGTCGTCTGCATCCAATACGTCGAAGCGAAGCACCTCCACGTTGGAGCAGGGATCCAGGTTACGGATGGTATAGGGCAAAGCCTTTTGGGAAAGCTCCAAGGCGTAGCCTCTGCAATCCGGAAGATTGGCACCGATGGCTCTGGAGATACAGCCGCTCCCGCTGCAAAGATCGGCAAAAACGTCGCCGGGCTGCAACAGCTTCAAAGCGGTCTCCACCAAAAGCTCGGTATCACTGCGGGGGATGAACACGCCGTCCCCAACAAAGATCTCCTGGCCGTAGAAGCAACAGCTTCCCAGAATGTACTGAATGGGCTTGCCGTAGGAAAGCTCCTTGATGGCCTTGCCGCAGAATTCCTCGGATTCCTCGGACATTTCCTCGTCCAGGACGGAAAGCATGGTTCCCCTGTCGGTCTCCAAAGCGGCGCAGAGCAACAGGTCTGCGATGGCGTTGGCTTCCTCGGGGTTCATCTCCGCAAGAATATCACGGAGTCTCGTTCTGTATTCCCTCACCAGCATGGGGTTCTTCCTCCGTTTTCTTGGCTTCTTCCTCCGTTTTCTTGGCTTCTTCCTTCTTTTTCAGGTATTCTTCTTCATAAGGAATCTCAAAATCCGCAAATTCCTCGTGAAGTGCGGACTTGGTGGCCACGATGGCTACCTCGATCATATCGTCGTCGGGCTCACGGGTGGTGATCCTTTGCATCCAGAGACCGGGGGCGGCAAGGATGCGTACCAGGGCGTTGTCGTGCTTACCTGCGTAGCGGATGAACTCATAACCCAGGCCAACGCAAACGGGAAGGAGCAACAGCTTCAACAGCACGCGCAACCAGCCCCAAACGTTGGGAATGAAGGCGATGGATACGATGATGGACAGGAACACCATAACGAACATAAAGGAGGTGCCACATCTGGGATGGAAGCGGCTCTGCTTGCGGACGTTTTCCACGTTCAATTCCAGCCCTGCTTCATAACAGAAGATGGTCTTATGCTCTGCGCCGTGGTACATATAGACGCGGCGGATCTCCTTCATCAAGGAGGTGAAGTACAGGTATCCAATGAAGATCAGCACCTTCATCACACCTTCCACCAAGCACTTCAGACGGTTCATCCAGAAATCGCCGTCCAATTCATCCGGGAAGATCAGATTGGTGACGAAGGCGGGCAGGGCGATGAACAGCCCCATTGCCAGCAGGATGCCCAGCACCATGGCGATGGCGGACACGAAATTCAGAAGGCTCTTGCCGAAATGCTTTTCCAGCCACTTTTCGAACTTAGAGGGTTCCTCGGCCTGAAGCTCCTCCTCCAGACCCATCATCTCCGTAGAGGCGGTGAGGGTGGAAAAGGAAAGCTTGAACATCTCCACCAGGTTGACCACGCCGCGGATCAGAGGAAGATCCAATACCTTATACTTACTGCGGATGGTGGTAGAGGGCTGGGTACGGACCACGATGGTCTTATCGTCGGTACGGCGGACTGCCGTTGCCATTTGCTTGGGGGAGCGCATCATAACGCCTTCCATGACCGCCTGGCCGCCTACTTTTCCCAAACGGGGATTGGCGGGGCAGTTTTTTTCTGCATTCTTTTTCAAAAATTCACCTTCCATTCTTGCTTTTTTTATAAAGATGTATTATACTGTAAACGGATGACGAAGTCATCTTTGCCTATTATACTCTCACAAGCACCAAAAAGTAAAGACTATTTGTAAATTTTTGTGAGGATTTTTTGTGGAAACCAAGAGATTTACCAAAAATGACAGCGGTTTTATCTGCGAGCACTGCAAAAAAGAGGTGCCGCCGCTGGTATATTCCTCCCGCAACCACTGCCCTTTCTGCCTTTGGTCTCTCCACGTGGATGAGCTTCCGGGGGATCGGGCCTGCACCTGCCGCGGGCAGATGAAGCCCTACGCGGTGGTGTCCCACCCCAAAAAGGGGTTTGTGATCACCCACAAGTGTACCCTTTGCGGCGAGGAAAAGAACAATCGCTCTCAGCAGGACGACGATATGGATCTGCTGATCCGTCTTACCAACCCATATAACAGGTGACGAAATTGAAAAGAAAAGCTGAACTTTCACCCGCACTTTCCGCACTTTATATGCTTTTGCTGGGCTTGCTTGCCTGCGTCGCTTCCTTGACCATGCGGCCTTCCGCGGGGATCTGGAGCACGTTGCCCTTATATCCCATTTGCGTGGCGGCGGCTTGCTTTATTCCCGCAAAGCCCTGGCATCGGTTTTTATTCTTCGGCGGGATCACCCTGCTTTTGAATCTGGCGGAAAGCACTCCCATGGAAAGCCTTCCCTATCTGCTGGTGGCAATAGGATGCTTTGGGGCAGTCTCTATTGCCATGGCACTGCTCAAGAGCAAGAAGCTGAAGAAAAGCCTCATCGGCGGCGGCATTCTGGTTTGTTATCTTGCGTTCTCTTTTCTGTATATGGGCAATCCCTTTGCCGCATTCGGAAAAAGTGCGGTATTGAACGAATATATTCAGACCCATTACGGAGAAGGCAATCATTTTGAGAACGTGCGGTACGACACCGTTTCCGGCTGTTACGCCGTGACGGCTTATAACAAGAAGTTCCCCTCCGAGACGGCGGAGATCTTCCTGATGGGAGACCGCGTGATCGATCACTATCGGGAATTGGTGGAACAGCAGGCTATGCGGGAGCAGGCATTGGTATTGACCACAACTCTGCGAGAAGCGTTCCCCAAGGATTCCTTCACGGTGGTCGGTGTGAAGATCGACGGATTTTTGGAAAACGGAGAAAAATACGACGCCTACGAGACCAAGGCTGATCCCAAGGATATGCATTTTTACGTGGAGCTTTCCGGGAAGCCGATCTTTGAAAAATACTACGAGGGCGTGCAAGGGTATGCAAGAACCTTTGCCATGCTGAAAACGGAGTTTGCTTCCGTGACCTATCTTTGCGGGACGGGGTTGCATTTCCGAGTGGCCATCAACCCACAGATTTCCGACGGCTTCTACGTCACCCCGGAAAAGATCGCCATCCATACCGTTGCACATCCGGAGAACCATTATTATCTCCGGGCTTACGAGGATTGGAATCTGGTCAAGCGTATCGGCGCCCTTGACAAAGAGGAAGAATAAGCACACAAAAAGCCATCTTTTGCGGATGGCTTTTTTCTTTGAATACAGGAAGGAACAGCGGGCAAAAATACCCTTGGAAAGGGTAACGGCAAACCCGTCTTCCACATATTCTGTTCTCGGGGGAACTCCCCCACGGGACATCGAGGAGTGTTTATCTTGAAAGGACAACCGAACAGCGGTGAACGGGGCTCCGTTCGCCGAGGTGACATTTTTTACGCCGATCTCAGCCCTGTGGTCGGCTCGGAGCAAGGCGGCGTACGGCCCGTGCTCATCGTGCAGAACAACGTGGGCAACCGATACAGTCCTACGGTGATCGCTGCGGCCATCACCAGCCAGACAGGGAAAAACAAGCTTCCAACCCACATCGAGGTGGAGGGACAGCCGGTTGGGGACGGCAATCACAACGGACTTGCAAAGAATTCCATCATCCTTTTGGAGCAGATCCGCACCATCGATAAGCGACGGCTGAAGGAAAAGATGGGGCATTTGGACGACCGCACCATGCACATGGTGGACGAGGCCATTTCCGTCAGCTTTGGGCTGGGAGACGGCGGCAATACGGTATAAAGTTTACGTCAAATCGAGGCTGAGTCTTTTGACCCAGCCTCGTTTCGTTATTTGCGTTTCTTGGTCAGCAAGGCGACTACGGCGAGAACGGCCGCAGCAGCCCAAACTGCAATCAGGATCCAGAGGTAGCTTCCGCCCCTGGAGGGTTCCTCGGGAACGGAAGGTGCATTGGAAGGCTCTTCCGAAACAGCGGGAGGTTCTTCGCCCACATGGAGGACCAGGGTGTATTCCATGGTCTCGTTCTGGCCGTCGGTGACGGTGATGATCACCTCCGCATCCCCCGTAAAGCCTTCGTCGGGGATAAAGATCAAACTCTTTTTGGTGGCGGAGATCTGTGCTCTGCCATTGGCGCAGGATTCCACCACCGCCTTCAGGTCTCCGGGGAAGGAATCGGCATCGGAAACAGATATCCCGATCTCAGAGCGTTCCCCTGCAGGGACGTAGGCTTCTTTGGGGATCTCGCAGGAGGGAGGAAGATTTTCATAGGTCTCTTTAATGAACTGATAGGTGATATCGTAGAGACGGCGAAGTCTGCGGTCGTTGCCACCGCCTCCGGTAGAGTGGCAGAAGTTATACAGCGTACCCGGTCCGGCTCCCTGGTAGAAGGTGTGAAGGGCGCTCATGTATCCCGTTTTGTAGCCTGCGAAAAGATACCGCTCGTAGTTATGGACGGCCTCCGCCATAGTCTCTGTGTTGGTAAAGAAGGAGGGCTCATTGGTTTCCATCTCAACGCCCAAATGGTATTTCCCGATGGTATCGGCAAACTCCCAAAGCATTTCCGTATCAAAGTAGGGACGGCTGTCGGTGAATGCCACGTTGGGCTGCATCACGGCGGCGTCGAAACCAAGCTCCTGCCAATGGTCAAAGCCTGTGGACAGGTAGAAGGGATCGAACAGCACGGATTTCCCGCCGTCCTCAATGGCCTTGGTGGCAAGCTTGGTGAATCTTGCCTCGTCCTCCGACCAGGAATAGTTTACTTCCTCGCCGTACCAATAATAGCCTACCAGCTCTAAGTGGGAAAAGTTTGCCTGTTCAAAGCGTTGCGTGACGTATTCGTCGTACCATTTTACGGCAGCGGCACGCTCCTCGGGGGTGCGGGTATAATCCGCCTTGCCATCACCGTCCAGGTCGCCGAAGGGCTTGGTGGGGATCCCCGCGTAGGGCATGGTCAAAAGCACGGGGAATTTTCCTTCGATGCCCAGCTTGGAATACACCTGCTCTACGGCGGTGTTCAAGGCGTCCAAGTCGTAGCCTTCCTCGAACAGAAAATCGGTATAGTAGATCCAGTCGCTCATCACGGCGGCAGGGTACTTGGGGGTTTTTACCAGGGTACCGCCGGAAGGATACGCAAAGTTGGTGGAGACGCAGGGAACGAATGCTACGGCGTCAAACATGGTGTCCTTGATCTCACCTTCCGCAGAGAGATAGGCCACGTAGGGCAACAGCTCCTCTACGGTGTTTTGGGCTCTGTCCTGGGCAGAGGGGAAATAGCCGTTGTACATCTTGATGACGTCGGTGATGCCCTCCAAAGAAGTGCAGTAGTAGGATTCCTCGGGACTATCGGGTTTGATGGTCAATTCCTGCCCGGTGAGGGTCTTGCTGCCGTAGATCTCGATCTCGTCGCAGACACCGAAAATATCACAGCAGTACTCCACCCGCACGTATTTTGCGGCGGTGGGCTCGATAGAGAGCTTGGCGTCAAAGCGGCGCGAGGAGGCGTTCAGCGGGAAGGAGGGGTTACAGGTGCCTGCCAGAAACCAATCTTCCCCGTTGTCGGAGAGATACAGATTCACGTAGCGAGGCGCGTAGAAGGCAGAGCCGCTGTCGTGGTAAAAGCCTGCGGAAAAGCCGTCGACGGCTACGGGAGCGTCGAAGGCAAAGGTGACGTAGCGAGAGCGGGAGCGGAAGGTGGCGTACCAGGCGGGATCCTTGACGCCGCTTTTGGCACGAACGCCGTCGGTGAGCTTCCCTGCAATGCCAAGGCCGTCCTCGCTGTCGTAGGTAGCTCCGTTTTCGGAAAAGTTGGAATAGGAATGTTGGGTAGGGACTCCGTTCTCCACGGTGTACGCCATTCCGGACACCAGGTTGACACTCTCGGCGGTTGCAGAGCCTGTCAAGGGCAAAAGCAAAGAGAGCAGGATCAGGGGAACGACCATCATCTTCTTAAACATACGCGCATCTCCTTTTTCTTCTTGGATACAGTATAAAGGTTTTTTGGCCAAATTGCAAGAGCTGTCTGAAACTTTTTTGCATATACTGTCTATCAGAGGTGTTGTTTATGTTGGACGGTAAGACAATTGCTTTTCGGTTGCCCTGCGGGACGCCTGCTTTTTCCGTAGCCTTCAGAGGAAACGAGGGCTTTGCGGCGGTGGACGGGCGGGAAAACGCAGTCTATCTCTTTTCCTGTTGCGGGGCGTTTTTGGAGACAATTCATACGGCAAGGGCTTACGAGGTTTTGACGGAAATGGGAGACTTGGGGTATCTTGCCCTTCCCCGCTGTATCTGCAGACGGTTTTCCAATCGGGTATACCTGTTAAACGGACGATTCGAGGAAGTGGGAAGCTTGGAGCTTTCCGGCGAATGCGAGGACTGCGGCGAACTGAACGACGTGTTTTTCACGGAAGACGGAGAGATCATGGCCATTTTCAAAAACAGCCTGCGGGTATACGATCTCACCGGGAAGGAAATAGACAGAATGACGGATCCCGCCTCGCGGATGCTTTTCAACGTAGCTACCAACAAGGAGCTGACGGCTGTACACCATCGCCGCAGGTGGGGGGATCTGCTGACGGTAGCCGCCGAAAACGATAGCCAGATAAAGGCTATTTGCGGACGTCTTGTCCTGCGGGATCTGATCCCCGGCGGGGAGGGCGTGTTTTACGGACTTTTCGGATATCGTTATCAGTACAATTATCTTCTGCCGGTGTATGCCGACGGACGGATGGTATTGCCACGCGAGGATGAGCTTTTCACCTTTCTGCAAAATGTTACGCCCTGTTCTTGAAAAGAAGGAAAAGATGTGATACAATGCTTCCTGTGAGGAGGTATTTTCACATGACGGAGCAGATCGACGGAAGGATTTTGGAGCGTTTGTTACCCAGACCCGAAGAGTCTCACAAGGGAAGCTTCGGCACTCTTGCTATGCTTTGCGGCTGTGACGATATGCCCGGTGCGGCGTATCTTGCGGCTTCCGGTGCGTTGCGAAGCGGCGTAGGGCTTTTGATGGCGGCGGCAGAGGGGAGCTTGCGGACTGTTTTGCAGACTCGTCTTGCGGAGCCTGTATGGATCACCCCCGATGCACTTCCCCATCCCGCACAAACGGCTTTCCTTTGCGGATGCGGGTTGGGGCGGACGAGGGATCAATTGTTGAAGACCCTTTTGCCCAAGATTTCCGTTCCCGCCGTTTTCGATGCGGATTGCATAAATTTCTTTGCGCTGCATAAGGATGTGTTGGACGGACTTTCCGCGCCTTGCGTGCTGACACCCCATCCCATGGAATTCTCCAGACTTACAGGGCTTTCCGTGGGAGAGATCCAAGCCGACCGGGAAGGCCTTGCCGCCGCTTTTGCACATCAACACGGCTGTGTTCTGGTTTTGAAGGGACACAGGACGGCGGTTGCTTCCCCCGACGGCAGGGTATTCGTAAACACCAGCGGCTGTAACGCGCTGGCAAAGGGCGGTAGCGGCGACGTGCTGGCAGGGGTGATCGCTTCTCTCCTGGCCCAGGGGCATTCCTGCTTGGATGCCGCCTGCATCGGCGTTTATGCTCACGGCCTTGCGGGAGAACGGTTGGCAGAGAAGCACGGCGCAAGAGGGGTTTTGCCCTCCGATCTGCCTATGGAGATCGGGAGGATTTTGGGATAAGTCCGTATCTGAATAGAAACGGGACGATTTTGCATTGAAAAAGCTTTTGTTGTTACCTTTGTTTTGTATTCTGCTTTGGGGCTGTACCGGGGACGCTCCCCCGCCCGAGGAGTCATTTTGCGCCGCGATGGAGATCACCTTTGCCACGGAGGGTGTGGAGGGGATCCTGACGGTAACGGAGGAAGGCTGTACCTTTGGGTTCACCAAGCCCGATACGCTGAAAAAGCTGACTTTGTTCTACGACGGGGCAGAGCTTACCGCAAAGTACGGGAGCATGGAGACCAAGGTGCCGAAATCCTTTCTGGGGAGGATCCTGCCCATTTACGACCTGCTTTCGGCCTTCCGCGACGGAACCCCCGAGCAGACGGGAGAAAATATCCGCAGGGTAGCTCTTGACGAACGGGAGTTTTTGTTGTATTATAATGTGGAGACCAACCGGATCACAGAGTTGGAAGTGAAAGGAGCAGACGGCACGTACGTATACGAGGTGCTTTCCTACATAGAAAAGAATGACGACACAGAGAGTGCGGGTTCAGATTGAGACCCGAAAGATCAAAGAGAATTACAGGCACTTGCAAGCTCTCGTTCCTGCAGACTGCAAGGTTCTGGCAGTGGTAAAAGCGGATGCCTACGGACACGGTGCCGTGGAGATCTGCAACCGGCTTTACGAAAGCGGTTGCCGTTATTTTGCGGTGGCTTGCATTGAGGAAGCCATGCATTTGCGGAAGCACGGGATCAAAGGAAACATTCTGATCCTGGGGAACACGGATCCCTCTTACGCCAAGCAGTTGGAGGAGATGGATCTGATCCAGACGGTGGACTCCGAGGTATACGCCAAGGCCTTGGCCAAGGACGGCAGAGTGCGGGTCCATATCAAGGTGGACACCGGGATGTCCCGTTTGGGGCTTTACTGCCATCACCCCCGAGACGTGGAAGGGGTCGCAAAGGCCATTGAGGACATTTCCTCTCTTGAAGGGCTTTCCGTAGAAGGGATCTTTACCCACTTTGCGGACAGCGACGGAGAGACGGAGGAGTTCACACGGAAGCAATTCGGGTTGTTCACTTCCCTGCTGGATGTGTTGGATACCATGGGCGTGGACGTTGGGATCCGCCATTGCTGTAACAGCGCGGGGATCCTGCGATTCCCGGAAATGCATTTGGATATGGTACGTGCGGGACTGGTGCTTTACGGGCTGATGCCTTCCGCATACGTAAAGGATCCTGCTTTACAGCCCGCCATGAAGCTGATCGCCAGAGTCTCTGCGGTGAACACCTTACAGGCCGGAGACGCGGTCTCCTACGGAGGCATTTTCAAAGCGGAAAAGGAGATGCGGGTGGCTGTTCTTTCCATCGGGTATGCCGACGGGCTTTCCAGAGCCTTGTCGGGAGATCTGGACGTGGAGATCAACGGACACCGGGTGCCCTTGATCGGACGGATCTGCATGGATCTTTGCATGGCGGATCTGGGAGACGTTCCCTGCAAGACGGGGGACGAGGCGGTGATCTTTGATACCCCCGAGAAGATCGAGGAGATAGCGGAAAAGCTTGGTACCATCAATTACGAGGTAATCTGCTCCCTGAAGAAGCGGGTCTATATCGAATACGTTTGAGTAAAAAAAGACTTCCCGAAGCAGGAAGTCTTTTTTGATGGGTTTATACAGGCACAAAACGCAGTAAAGCACAGGCGCCAACCATGGCGCTGGAGCAACAGATCTGCTGTTTGCCGGGGGCATATTCGGAGATATGATGCCCATGAACGTGGCCGCAAAGGATGGCGGCAATGGGACAGGTCTCCTCCTGCAGGTATGCCAGGAATTCTGCGCTCTCTGCATCCACGTCATCCCCGCCCAACAGGAAGTAGGGGTTGAAAATGGAGGTCTCTGCCGTGTTGTGGGGCGTTTTTACGGGAATATGCATAGCAAGCACGGGAACGTTGCCTTGATCCTTTTCTTGCTGTGCGGCGGCTTTCACGGCCTCGGACAGCTCTCGGGGGATCTTCTTGCGGGAATTATCGATCCCCAGAAGGGAGAGATTTCCGAACCGCAGGATCTGTACGGTTCCTTCTCCGGTATAGGGCAGATAAGCCTCATCGTTACCCACCTCGTGGTTGCCCCGCACCCACATCCAGGGGATCTCTACCTTCTGCAAGCCGTCCCCGAGGAAATCGATGGTCTCGGTGCTGAAGTCGTTGAGCATATCCCCGGTCATCAACAAGCAATGGGGCCTTTTTTCGTTGACCAAGGAAATATACTTTGCAAGAGCTTCCTCCGGCTGGATAAGGTGGGGCTCGTCGTAAGCGTCTCCGTAGAGCTTTGCAAAGGAAAGACGGACACCCTGCCAGGCATCACGCTGTTTTTTAGCGAAAGCCTTCCATTCCTCGGTGCTGTTTTCGTCGGCGACGATGAGGTGCAGGTCGGACATATGGAAGATCTGCACTTCCTCCTTGAGTCCCTGTACGGGGATCACCCGCTCCCTCACCTGGAAATAAGGATCGTTGGTATAGAACATAGGGCAGGCGTATTATTCAAAGGTGACGCTGGATGCCCACTGGAAGACGTCGTCCTTCAGCTTGTTGGCGTCTCTTTCCATGGTAGTAAAGTCTACGAACCAGAAGGCCTCCTCGGATTTGTAGACGAAGGTGTAGCACTTGTAAACGCTGTTGTCTGCGGGGCTTTCCTCGGTATACTCGAAGTACATCAGGTCGCCTTCGGTCTTCACCTCGCCGTCGCAGTCGATGTATTGGTCATCCAGCATGGAGATCAAAGCGTCGGCATATTCCTCCAGAGAAAGATCCTCCAGGCCCTCGTAGGCGGAGAACTGCTCCTTCAGAACCAGAACCATGGCCTCGTTGGAGGAATAGCACTGGGTATAACCGAAGTATTCGTCTTCAAAGAAGTTGTCGTTCAGCGTGATGGAAATGCCATCTCCGCTGAAGGTCTTATCGGATGCGAAGTCCAGATTGCGGAGAAGGCCGATGGCAACACCCACCAGGATGGCAACCAGGATGATGACCACGCCCTTGACGGCATTCTTCTTGCGGTGCTTCAAAACAGCTTCGTTGGAGTTCCCGTCGAAGCGGAAGCCGTTGCCCGCGCCGACGCTGTTGACGCACTTACCGGACAGGACGATGTCCTCGGTGCCTGCGGGGAGCTGGTAGAATTCACCGGACATATTCTTGCTGAGCACGTCAGCAATGACGTAGATCTTGGCCTCCTCGTCGCCAACCACGAAGTTGCGCTCTTCCCCGTTCTTCAGTTCGCCAAGCTTACGGCAAGGAACGCCGCCGATCTTGATCTCCTCGGACTGGGGGTCTTCGATGTAGACCTTCATAGTCGCAAGGGACGCTACGAAGGACTTGGCTCGGATGATGGTAACGTTTCTCATAAAATGCCTCCTTTTAAGGCCGCAGGTATCGCGGCTCTTTTTGATACGGTCATTATACCATATCATATGAAAAAACACAATAGGATTTTTTCAATTTTCACAAAAAAAGAAGGCAACTTTTAGTCGCCTTCTTCGAAAACTCAATCATTGGGAGACCACTTACCCAGCAGGTAGTTTCTCAACTTGAAGTAATCCACCTTTTCGATCTTGCCGTTGCCGTCGATATCACTTCTGGAAAGCATTCCATCGTCGTAGTCGATCTCCTTGCCCAGCAGATAGGTCTTCAGCTTGAAGTAATCAAGCTTTCCGGCTTTACCGTCGCCGTCAATATCGCCAAAGACGTAGGCGGGTTCTTCCTGCTCGAAATAGTAGCAAGCAAACATCCAGGCGTCATCCAGGTTACCGCCGATCCAGCCATCTGCACCGTACCAGCCCTGAAACTTGCCAACGCCTTGGAAGATGATCATCAGGTCTTCGGTGAGAGGATAGTACGCAGTTTCATCGGTGCATGCCAGATATTCTCCCAAAGCTTGGTTGTAATTGATCTTCTGTACGACGGTATCTCCCTCGTAGATCACGTCCTTCAGCTGACCGTACTCCTTTGCTGCGGCAAGACTCATCTGGAAGTCGGCAAGGCAGGCGTACAGCAGAGGACCGTTGGCACTACCCAGGTGATAATATCCGTCCGCGCCCTGAACAGCAATATCGCAAGTCTTATCGAAGGTATCCACGTACAGCAGATCATCCTCATTGCCCTCAAAGGTGAAGGGAACGGGGGTGAACTTGTTTTCGTAAACAGTCCACGGGATCTCAACAATGACGATCTCTTCCTTCTCAACAGAGAGATTAACAGTAGCATCGTCGGTGATGACAGCAACCAGGATGGACTGGCCTACGGATCTGCATTCCCATTCGAAGCTGTTTTCCGTTACGGTTTCTGCAGTAGGCTCGATAGTGACCCACATACCGTTATAGCTGACGAGAGCCACCAAGCCGTTGGAGGCGGTGAAGATAAATTTGCCGATCTCGGTAGGTTCAAAGTAAAATACGGTGTATATGCAGTCGGGAACCATGTGGTATTCCTTGGTCCCTACGGAAAGACTTTCGTCAGACTGGACGTAGTTTTCCAAAGAGACCGGATCCGCAGCCTCGGCGAGGACTGCCATGGGGGTAACGGTGAGGATCACAGCCATAAGCAGGCTAAGAAGTTTCTTCATGGTCATGTTTGGGGCCTCCTGTTTTATAATTTAATTTTAGGAAAGGTATTCTCCGCTCCAGGTGATCACGGTGGCGGGGTACTTCCCTCGTCTGTTGGGAACGGCACCCACGTTGATGGACAATTCATCCCCTGCCTGCACGCTGACGTCAACGTACAGTCTGCCTTGATCGTCCGTGATTTCCGCGTCGGAGGTGACCTGGGCGTAGCTGCGGTTGTTGGTAACCCTGATAAAGCTGTCAACGGTTGCGGAAAGGTAGAAGCGGATGACACCGTCCTCGGTGGCTGCGTAACGGTAGAAGTAACCCACATCGTTACCGGCTTCCAGAGAGACTACGTTGTCCTCCGTAATGGATTCCACCACGACGGCGTTGCCCATGGTTCCGAGAGGAAGCGCAAACTTCAAGTCAAAGGACTGCTCTCCGCTGCCGTTGTTTCCAATTTGGAAGAGAATGGCCTCGCTGGGCATTGCATTTTCCACATGGAAGGTCAAAACGCCATCCACAGGGGTGTAGGTCACGCCCTCGTAGATTACGTATACGTCCTCGGAAAGAATGGTCAGATCCATTCCGCCCACACGATAGATCCCGAAATACAGGGAAGAGCCGGACTGGATCTTCTTGGTGGTGACGGGCGTATTTTCATGAGGGATATAGAGATACGGATCCTCCTCCGTACCGGAGCCAAGAGGTTCCTCCTCTACGGGCTCGGAGGATTCCTCCGGCTCGGAAGGCTCGTCAGGTTCAGAGGGTTCTACGGGTTCTTCGGAGGATTCGTCGGGTTCAGAGGGCTCTACGGGTTCTTCGGAGGATTCGTCGGGCTCGGAGGGCTCTACGGGTTCCTCAGAGGATTCGTCGGGCTCGGAGGGCTCTACCGGCTCCTCGGAAGATTCATCGGGCTCGGAGGGCTCTACCGGCTCCTCGGAGGATTCGTCGGAAGGTTCTTCGGAAGGCTCAACAGAAGGCTCTTCGGAAGGTTCCTCGGAGGGTTCTTCGGAAGACTCGGCAGAAGGTTCCCGGGAAGGCTCGGAAGAAGAATCCGCAGAGGGTTCCTCGGAAGACGTATCTTCGGAGGAGGTTGCGGTGCTTTCCTCTTTGGAGACGGGATCTTCGCTTCCCTTGGGCGGAAGCTCTTCGGAGCATCCAACCAAGGCAAAGGAAAGAACGAAGGTCAGCAAAAGAGAAGCCGCGAGACAAAATAACAGTTTTTTGTTCATAATCAGTTACCCTTGGTCAAGGTCAAGGTATATTCGGTGGCTCCGTACTCAAGATGGATCTCAGCTTCGCCCTCGTAGGTGTAACCCTCGGGGAGAGACAGCACGGAAAGCTTATAGCCATCGGTGATCTCCGCCTCGAAAACGGCAACGCCGTTCTCATCGCTCATTGCGAACACACAGGATTCCTTGCAGATCTGCACGTAAACGCCAGAAACAGGGTTGCCGTCCTGATCCACAACGGTAACGGAGAACTTAGCCGCTTCCGGCAGAGAAGCTTCGGTGGAGGCTTCCGCAGAAGTTTCGGAAGAAGTCTCTGCAACGCTCTCGGCAGAGGATTCTATGGGAGTGGAGGTCTCGGTCTGCTCGGCGCAAGCCGCCAGGCAAAGAAGCATGGTCAAGCCCAGAACAAGCGCAAGAAGTCTTTTGGTGAGTTTCATATTCATTTTCTCCTTTTTAAGGATTCATTTCTTCCATGGTTTGGTACGTTTTCTGCACGTAGTTGTCGGAAGTGACAAAGTCGAAAAGCTTTGCGAAGGGTTCGGGGGTGGTAATTGCTCCCACGTGCACCAAGCAGATCATACCGTAGCGGTCAACAACCACCGTGGTGGGATAAGCACGGAGATTCATGGCCGTCTGCCAGAAGGGGTCTGCAGAAGCTACCGGGAAGGTCAGCGCCAACTGCTCCGCATAGGCGGAGACGGTGGTGTCGGTGCCGTCGTAGGGATTGATGGCGATGACCTCCAGACGATCCTTATATTCCCCGTAGGCCTGTTCCAGATAAGGAAACTCCATACGGCAAGGGCCGCAACCGATGAACCAGAAATTCAGCACAACGGCCTTCTTTTCCGTGAGAAGGTCAGCGATGGAAAGCTGTGTGCCGTCGGTACAGGTGATGTGGAAATCGGGAATAATATCTCCCAATCGAAGGGAAAGGTCGGATGTGTCCGTGACAAAATAGGGAGCGGTCTTTACCTTCACCACGGTGTCTTTTTCGGTGATGGGGTAATACTTATCCGTAACATAGCCCTGCTTTTCCAGGTAGATCACGGCAACGTAGGGATTGGATCCTTCCGCGGTAAAGGAAAGCTTCCCTTCCCTGTCGGTCATGGCGGCATATACAAGGTCGGTGAGGGATGAATCCTCAAAAACCTTGACCATAACGCCGTCTATGGCCATACCGCCTTCCGTTTGGAAGGTGAGGGTGTAATCCATGGGAACGCTTTCCGCCGAAGGGGCTTGGCTTTCCTCTGCGTGACCTTGACAGCCTGCCAAAGACAGGACCAGGCAGATCAATGCAACCTGCAGGGAGAGCAATCGTTTGCCATTATTCCACATAGCAGCACATCAGCAACCAAGCGATATCGTGATTAATACCGGGCTCGGGGTTGCCGTCCAGATCAACAAACAGGTACGCACGGCTTTCGGGATCCCACCAACCCTGGTAATCACCATGCTGTTGTACAATATACTTCAGATCCTCGGTCAGGGGGTATACACCCATGGCTTCGTCGGCACAGGCGATGTATTCCATGAGACATTCGGAATAGGTTTCTTTTCTGTCGAAGTTGCCTTCCTCATCGTAGAAATACTTGGTAACGCCGGTATGCTCCAGGATGGTCTGGTAGGAATCCATATACTCGCTGTCCTCGGAAAGGCGCATCAGAACCAAAGGCCCGTCAGCGGAATCCAGATGGTAGAAGCCGTCGGTTTCGTTGTACACCAGGGTATATTCCTTGGTGAAATCGAATTCCTTCAAGGTAGTACCTGCGGGAAGCTGATATGCCTCGGGAGCTTTTTCTGCCTTATAAACAGTCCAGGGCTCATCCTCGATGGTCTTGATGGGATCGCCGATGCGGCGGATACCAAAGATGCAAGAGGTCTCGATATCTGCATCCACACCAAGCACCAGCACGTTGGTGCCACCTTCGCCGCTTCCGATCATGGAAGCTTTGATGGATACGGTGAACACGTTATCGGTGACGGTTGCAACACTGTTTTCCATCACGTAATGCGGAGAACCGTAGTAGCCGACGGTTGCTTTGGTCTCTCCGATCAGAGAGAACTCAAAGTTACCGGCAACGGTGGGAGTAAACAGGAAGTAGTTCCGAACGCCGGGGGTGAGCTCTACGTAGGTGGTTCCGATCCCTAAAGGATACGTCTCGATATCAGAAGAACCTACGGCGATGACCTGAGCCTCCGCAGTGATCCTGCCGCAGAGAGTCACTTCCGCAGAAGTGACCTCCGCAGTTACAGTGGTTTTTTCGTAATAATAGTTTTCTTCTCCATCGGAGAATGCAAGAGAAATCTCGTAATCCCCGGCAGTAAGGCTTTTGCTTGCAACGCCGTTTGCGTCACAAGGCTGCATGGCAACACGCTCACCGTTCTGCAAGAACTGAACGGCTACACCTGCTGTGCAGGGATCGCCGAACGCATCCTTAACGGTGACGGTGTAGGTAAGCTCGCCTGCGGGAACGGAGGAGTCTCCGTCGGAGGTCTCTCCTGCAGAGGAGGAGCAAGCCGCCAGAAGCATAGCTACGGTCAGCAGTGCGATCAAGAGGTAAGTTTTTACGGTCTTATAGATCATGGTGTTCACCCGTTATCAATCGTTGGCGCCCAGATAATCGTAATAGTAGCAGAGCTTCAGCCAAGAATTCTCTACACCGGCGAAGGTGTATTTATCCATGAGAAGCTGAAGCATCTCAGCAAGCCGTTGATCTACTGCCACGCATCCGTTACGCTCGGTATTTTCGGAATCATCGATCTTATCCAGATAGGTACGCATTTCCTCGGTGAGGTCGCCGCCCTTGCCGTGATATCTGCCGGCAAAGACGTCCTCCAACTGGTAGTTGATTGCGTTTTGATCGTACTCATCTCCCCATTTTTCTCTGAGATAAGCATCGGTCTTTTCGATATCGTTATCGTTTTGCTTCAGGTAGGAAAGAATCTCGGCATCGGTCTCGGATTTGCTGAAATCGAAGCCGCCCATCTCGATCATCTCGGTGATAGAGTGACTGAATACGCTGGTCATAGAGGTGAAATCCGCATAGATCAGACTTCCGTCAGCGGAATCATACCAATAACCGTCTTTCAATTCCGGCTTGATACCGCCGGTAATGATATCGTACATGGTGTCGCCGGTGGCATCACCGTCGTAGGTGAAGTACCCGGGAGCGGCGGCACGGAAGAGCCACAGCTCTTCTGCGATATACTCAACGTCATAGTAAATAACGCCGGTAGCGTAAACGTCCCAGAAAGCCATATTGATATAGTAAGGCTTGCCCGCTTCCATATAGTAGACCATGGAAACGTTAACGGTATCGGTATACATACGTTCGTCGTGCTCGTAGGTATAAATGATATCGCCGTTGCTGTCAAAGATCCAGGAGTCGATGCCGTCTTTGTATTCGCTTCTGGAGGTAAAACGGTATACCCCGGATCTTTCGGGAATGAATTCCGCAAACATACCTCTGGGGATGATCGCTCTGTCGTAGTAGAAATAGTTGGTCTCAACGTTCTTACCCAGGGTTGCGTCCAGTGCGCTTTCGGGGCAAAGACCGATGATGGGATCCTGAAGCTGAGTAGCGGTGGGACCGTACGCCACGAAGTACTTACAGATCTTCAGCCATTCGTTCTCGGTGCCGTCAAAGCCGGCCACCTCGGCAACCTGCTTGAGCATTTCAGCAAGCTCTTTGTTTACGGTACAGATGCCGTTCAAGGAAGCGTTGGAAGCATAGGAGAAGTATTTCACCATGTTCTTCCCTTCCTTGTCGTAGAGGCTGACGTCGTCCTTATCTGCCAGACCCTCGTAGACGATCTGGTAAACGGACATTTCCTCGGAGAAGGAAGTGTAGCCCATAAGGTCTGCCAACAGCAGGGGGCCGTCTGCCTTGCCTACGTGGTAGTAGCCGTCCTTTTCGTTATAGACGATATCCACGTAAGAATAGGTCTCGCCGTCCTCGGTGGAGCCTGCGGGACGGGGCAGATAGGTATCCACGTCGATTTCGGAAGCATCCACGGCGCGGAAATTATTGATGTAAACGGTGTCGTCACCCTCGGAGGTATCGCTATCCTTGACAAAGCAAAGAGCGATCTCGTAGGTGCCGTCTTCCTCTGCAACGCAGGGGTAGCAGGACTGCCAGGTCTCGGTCTCCCCTACGCCGGAGATCTGGAACACGTCCTCGTCGTTGACGATGACGTACAGGATATCGCAAAGGCGCTCGGAGGAGATGAGGTAGTCGAAGCCAACCGCCTGTCCTTTTTTCATGGTGACGTCGGCGTAGAGAATGGCGTAGGAGGAATCGACGCCGGTGTTGGAGGCGTAAAGTGCCTTCTTGCCGTTCTTTTCCGTAGCGATGAAGGGCCAGATATACTGAGCGTTTTCATCCTCGGTCTCGGGACGGTAGGTAACATCGATATCGCCCTTGTTGATGAGAGCAGAAATGTTCTCGGAGGAATCCATGGTGTAGTTGGGAAGCACCTGGGTAGCCAGATCGCCGATGCCGCCTGTGCAGACCTTCTGCTTATAAACGTCCGCAAGGAAATGGTCGAAGGCGGACAGGAAGGGACGCTTGCTGGTGATAGCACCTGCCTCCACAACGCTGATCATACCGTAACGGTCGATGAACACGGAGGTAGGATAAGCCTTAATGCCAAATACGTTTGCCCAAGAAGTGGGACACTTTGCCATGGGGAAATCAAGCTCGTATTCCGCCTTGAAGTTCTTCACAGCCGTTTCGTTGTCCTCCGGATAGGGGTTCAAAGCGATGATCTCGATCTGATCCTTATACTCTCCGTAAAGGGTGTTCATCAGCGGGAACTCCGTTACACACCAGCTGCAGGTGGTATACCAGAAGTTCAAGATCACCAGTTTTTTGGTCTCTAAAACCTTGGAAAGAGTAAGCTCTTCTCCGTCGGAGGTAGTGACGGTGAAATCGTACATGATATCCCCGATCCCAAGGGTAGCGGCGGACAGATCCTCATCGTTCACCAAAGAGGAGGTGAGGACGATACTTGCGGAGGTGCCGGAGAAGCCGTAGTAGCTGTCAACGGAGTAGCCCTTTGCAACCCCCGTGAGAACGATGGCGTAGTCCTTGCTCTGGGGCAAGGTAAAGGATACGTCACCGTTTGCGTCGGTCTTGGCAAAGTCCACCATATCGGCAAGGGAACCGTCTGCGTAGATATACACGTCGGTTTCGGACATTGCCATGCCGCCGGCTGTCTCGATATGGACGGTATAGGTAGCGGAGCCGCCTGCAGGCGCGCTCTCCTCGGAGCTTGTGTCGCTGGTGGTTCCGCTGTCACCCGAGCAGGATGCCAACAGAGGGAGACAGATCGCCAAAAGCAGAAGCAATGCGATCATCCCGTGCTTTCTGTAGATTCTTCTTTTCATTCTTAGGTTATTCCTTTCGTAGCCCGCTGGGGCGGGCGGTCTATATGGATTTTGTGTGCGAAGCCGCAAAATCCGATTTGAAAAAGGATCCCTTTTTCAAACTTTCCTCCCGGATGAATGAGTGAATGGTTAAACGAGCCAAAAGATCAAGGCCACGATGAGAAAGGCAACCGCAAGGAAGCCCACGGCAACAAGGGTGGGCAGAAGCATCATACGTACCGCACTCCAATAGGTGCGCCAGATGTCGCCGACAGAGGACGTGGTACCGCTCCCCCAGCGGCTTTTCCCCGCAGATACGCCTGACATATCCGCGATGGTCCTGCCGTCGTCGATATAATGCACTTTTTCCTTTTTGGGCTTGTCTTTCTTCATCATGAACGCTTTTTCCTTACTCGTTCAGCAAATGGCAGGCGGCACAGTGGCCGTTGCCGTAATCTTTGTATTCCGGCGTTACCTCTTTGCAAATCTCCTTTGCGTGGGGGCAACGGGTGTGGAAGCGGCAACCCTTGGGCGGGTTGGCGGGAGACGGGATATCACCGCTTAGGATGATGCGGTTCATTTTGACGTCGGGATCGGGATAAGGAATGGCGGAGAACAGGGCCTGGGTGTAGGGGTGCAAGGGGTTTGCGAAGATATCCTCCTTGGTGCCGAACTCCACCATGGAGCCAAGGTACATCACGCCGATCTTATCGGAAATGAACTTGACCACGGAAAGGTCGTGGGAAATGAACACGTAGGTGAGATCCATCTCCTGCTGGAGACGCTTCAAAAGATTGATGATCTGGGCCTGGATGGAAACGTCCAGGGCGGAAACCGGCTCGTCACAGATGACAAGCTTGGGGTTGACGGAAAGGGCGCGTGCGATACAGATACGCTGGCGCTGTCCGCCGGAGAATTCGTGGGGGTAGCGCTCGTAATAGTAGGAACGCAGACCGCACTTATCCATGAGATCCAGAACGTACTCCTTCACCTGATCCTTGGGAACGATGTTATGTACCTCCACAGGCTCGGAAAGGATGCCGCCCACGGTGCTTCTGGGAGGCAAGGAGGAGTAGGGGTCCTGGAAGATGATCTGCATCTTCTTGCGGATCTCCCGCATTTGGGAAGAGGTGTAATCGGTGATGTCCTGCCCTTCGAAGAAGATACGCCCGGAGGTGGGCTGGTGGAGCTTGAGAATGGCTCTGCCCAGGGTGGTCTTACCGCAGCCGGATTCGCCGACGATGCCCAGTGTCTCCCCTGCTTTCAGGGAGAAGGACACGTCGTCAACGGCGATAAGCTCGCGGGTGACCTTGCCGGTGATGGTCTTCTTGAGGGGGAAGCACTTCCGCAAATTGTGAACCTCCAAAAGGTTGTCACTTGCGGGGGTAACGTTCTTCTGTTCTTCAGCCATTGTTCTGTTCCTCCCCGTATAAGTGGCAAGCTACGTAATGGGTGGGGCTGACCTGAATCATCCCCGGATACTCCCCTGCACACTTTTTGGTACAAGAGGAGCATCTCTCACGGAAGTAGCAATAGTTGGGCATATTGATGGGGTTGGGCACGTTCCCGGGGATGTTGAACAGCGTGTCGCTGTCGGAATCCAGGGTGGGCTTGGATTTCTGCAAGCCGATGGTATAGGGATGCATGGGATTATGGAAGATCTCCTGCACGGTGCCCTGCTCGATGACTCTGCCCGCGTACATGACCACCACGTAATCCGCCATCTCGGCTATGATGCCAAGGTCGTGGGTGATGAGCATGATGGAGCCGTCGATCTTCTCCTTCAGATCACGGAGCAGATCCAGGATCTGCGCCTGGATTGTCACGTCCAAGGCGGTGGTGGGCTCGTCGGCAATGATGAGGCGGGGATCCGCCGCAAGAGCCATGGAGATCATCACACGCTGACGCATACCGCCGGAAAGCTCGTGAGGGAAGGAATTGTATACACGCTCGGGGATGGCGATGCCCACAAGATTCAGCATCTCGATGGAACGGGCCTTCGCCGTCTCCTTGGTGGCCTTGGGATTGTTGATGAAGGTGACCTCATCCAGCTGCTGACCGATGGTGAACACGGGATTCAGAGAGGTCATGGGCTCCTGGAAGATCATAGCGATCTGGTTGCCACGGATCTTGTGGATGTCCCGCATGGGCATTTTTGCCACGTCGTACACCTTCTCGGTGCCGTCGGCTTCCTTTGCGTTGAAGCGGATGGAGCCGGAGTAGATCTGGCCTGCAGGGCCCTGGATCAGACGCATGACGGACATACTGGTCACAGACTTGCCGCAACCGGACTCCCCTACCACGCCTACGGTGGCGTGCTTGGGGATGTTGAAGGAAACGCCGTTAACGGCCTTGACCACGCCCTGCTCGGTGAAGAAATAGGTGTGGAGGTCGTCGATCTCCAGAATATTGGAGTCGTCCTTCATTTCGGTGAGATATTCCGATTCGGGAGCCTTGCGATTCTTGTAGGCCTCCAGCTTTTTGATGATCTTCTTGTTTTCTTTGGCAATGGCGCGGACTTCCTTGCCCGAAAGGTGATTTGTTTTGCTCATAGCTTATCTCCTCGCTTTCGGGTCAAGGGCATCTCTCAAGCCGTCTCCCACGAAGTTGAAGCCCAGCACGGCAATGACGATGCAAATACCTGCGGGAACCCAGACGTTGAGATGGTTTTGGAGAATGTCCTGGTTGGTGGAAATGATGTTGATCATGGTACCCCAAGCGGCATAAGGCGCTTTGACACCCAAATTCAGATAGGACAAAGTTGCCTCGTAGAGGATCATGCTGCCCAGGCTCAAGCTCATTTGCACGATGAGCTGGGGCATGACGTTGGGAACCAGGTGCTTGAAGATCTTACGGGGAGCGGAGTAACCCATAGCTTCCGCCGCCACCATGTATTCCTGTTCGCGGAGAGAAAGGATCTGTCCGCGGACCAGACGTGCGGTTCCGGGCCAGGAGATAAAGGTGAGGTAGATCATCAGCAGGTAGATGCGGTATTTGGCATCAATGCCGGAGGCGTCCAGAATTGTACTGATGATCAGCAGGATCGGAATGCCGGGAAGGCAGATCAGCACGTCGCATACACGCATGATGACGTTATCCACCACCCCGCCGAAGAAGCCTGCAATGCCGCCCATGAACACGCCGAGAATGGTGATCAGGAACACGGCGATGAAGCTGACGATCAGGGAGATCCTGCCGCCGTACATCAGACGAACGAAGATGTCGTAGCCCTCGTTGTCGGTACCCAGGATATGCTCTGCGGAGGGAGGCGCCAGGAAGTTGTCCTTCAGGCTCTTCTCGGTGGTCTGGTGAAGGGTGTATTCCACGCCGTTGACGGTATAAGTAGTCTCTGCGGTGGCGTACTCCGTTTTGCCGCTTTCGTCCAGCTCAATCTCACCCCACTGGGTATAGATCAGCGGGCCTACGAAGCTGAACAGGAACAATCCCACGATCATGATCAGGCCGATGATGCTCAGCCTGGAGCGGAAGAAACGGCGAACCACCATGCGGGTGGGAGACATCAATCGGACGTTTTGATCCAGAGGGGTGTCGGTATCTTCGGTTCCTTCGGGAATGTTGTTTTTCAGTTGTTCTTCCACAAAGATACCTCCTTACTCCAATTTAACTCTGGGGTCTACGATGCCGTACATCAAGTCGGCCAGCAATACGCCGATGACGGAAAGCAGTGCGAGGAACATATTATAACCCATGATAAAGGGGATATCGCCGCGGTTCATGGCGTCCAGGGCGATGTTACCGATACCGGGAAGGTTGAACACCTGCTCCGTGATGATGGCACCGGAGAACAGGGAGGGCAGAAGCCCTGCCAGAGAGGTGACCATGGGGATAAGGGTGTTGCGGAAGGCGTGCTTGTTGATGACAACACTTTCCTTGAGACCTTTTGCACGGGCGGTACGGATGTAGTCGGAGTTCATGACCTCCAGCATATTGGTTCTGGTCATACGCATTCTGGCACCGATGGACAGGATCACGATGGTGAGAATGGGGATGAACATATGCCGTGCGTAGTCCAACAGGAGGGAAAGACCCGCCTGGGACACGGTGGCATCCAGCAGGCCCGAAGCCGGGAACCATCCCAGCTTCAGGGCGAGGAAATCCTTGAGCACCTGCCCAAAGAAGAAGGAGGGCAGGGAGATGCCGATCATAACCAGGACGGTGACCACGTAGTCGCGGATGCTGTACTGGTGGGTGGCGGCGGTGATACCAAGGGGGATCGCGATGAGGAATTCGAAAATGGTAGCAATCAAGGCGATGATAAAGGACACGCCCATATGCTCGAAAATAACGTCTGCGACGGGAATGCCGTGGACGAAGCTGGTACCCAGGTCAAAGGTAGCCAGGGCGCCCAGCCAGCTGAAGTAACCCTTCAGGATCCCCATAAAGCTGTTGTCTCCCAGGCCGTACATTTCGTACATGGCGTTCACCGTTTCCTCGCTGACCGTTGCGCCGCCTTGGTTGATGGCGTCGATCTTGCTCTGGATAAAATCCACGGGCATGAGTCGGATCAGGAAGTAGATGATCATGGAGACACCCAGCAGAATGAGGACTGCCATGGCAAGTCTTTTAATGATGTATTTCAGCATGGGTCACACCCGCTTTACTGAGCAAATTCGATTTCCCAAATACGATCCAAGGGAGAGGAATAGGGGTTCATTTCAGCCTCGGTAGGAAGGCTGGAGGAAGCGATCACGTTGGAGTTATAGGCGTAGAGAACGCTTCTCTGGTATACGGGAAGCTCGATAGCCAGGTCAAGAACGTGCTCCATTGCGCTCTGGTAGAGCTGGGTACGCTTACCCTGGTCGTTGGTCTCACGTGCAGCGTCGATCAGATCGCTGAGCTCGTTGAGGATCTTGGTCTCCTCTGCGCTACCGCTGGTCTTCAGGTGGTTATAACCCCAGGCCAGGGTGCTGGTTGCGGTGGAATCCTTGTGGTAGACCTGGTACATATCGGGGTCAAGTGCGGAGGACCATGCTGCTGCCCAGACCTCAAGAGAACCGGTATTGATCTTGGTAAGGGCCTGGGTGTCGCAAACTACCTCTACGTCCCAGCCCAGATCGTTCAGCAGAGCGGCGGCATCGCGGAACACCTTATAGGTGGGGTGATCCTGCAAGCTGGAGCCTGCGATGGTGAACTTCACGGAGAGCTGAGAGTCGCCTGCGCTGACGCCTGCGGCCTGCATATACTTCTCGATGTTGGCAACTGCGATATCCTGGTTCCAGGTACCCAGAGGAGGATAGTCAAAGTTGTTGTCGTTGGCGGCCGCACCCTTGGGGTAAGCCCAGCTTACCTTGGACATGGGCCAGAAGATCTGCGTCGCGGTACCTGCACGGTAGTAGTCCAAAGCAAGGGAGGTGTTCATGGCGCACATGATGGCCTTACGCAGGTTGATGTCGTTGATCTTCGCCGCGTTGACACCCACGTAACCGTAGCCAAGCTGATCGGTGGTGAGGGTCACCATACCCTTGGAAGCCAGAGCCTCCAGCTTCTCGTAGTTGTTGGTGGTAAGAGAGGGAGAGATGTAGTGAACGTTGCCCTCCTCCAATGCGGCGATGGCGTTGGCGGAAGAAACGATCTGGTAACGGATCTTGGGGATCTTGGCATTTTCGATGCCTGCACCAACGGTGTTGAAGTTCTCGTTGGCCTTGAAGTATACAACGTTGTTGGAATAGAACTGGCTTTCGCCGGGGTTATCGTCGTTGTTGGCGTTGGTCACCTTGTAAGCACCTGCACCCATAGGGAGCTTGATGTTACGGGTGGACTGGATCACGTCGGTCATGAAGTCGAAGCTTGCGAACTCAACGCCAAACTTGTTGTTGGCAATATCCATTGCAACGGAGCTTCCCTCGCCGTAATAGTGCTGGGGAGCTACGGTGAGTGCGAAGTTCCAGATGGCCTTGGGGTCAACGCCGTCGATGGTGATCTGGAGAACGTCGTACTCGGAAGCGTTGGTAACGGTACCGTCGGCATTGTGGCCGGAGGCGATGGTGTAATCGGTGCCGTTCACGGTGATGGTGGAGCCTGCCTTATCGGTATGACCCAGAGAGACGATGCCGGAGATGTGGTCAACTGCCAAGGAGCCGTCGTCGGAGACGTTCTCGTGGAGGATGACTTCCTTTGCTTTTGCGGTGAACTCGGTGTTCAGGGTATTTGCGGTTGCCCAATACTGCAGAATGATATTCAGCTCTCTTGCGATCTTGTCGTTATAGATATAGTCGATGGCCGCCTCCTTGGTGGTGATGGAGGAGGGGTATGCAGGGGTCATCTTCTCGATGGTGGTACGGTCGATCTTACCGTCTGCGCCCTCGGCGTACTCCACTTCCACGTAGCCCTCGGAATACATGAAGCAGAAGATCTCGTTCTTGAATTCCTCGTAGTTGCTGAAGGGCTTGTCGATGTAGGACTCCTGGGCAGAGAGGTAGTCAGTCTCAAGCTCTTCCTTGAACAGCTTCAGAGCGTACTCGTAGTCAGCCAGCAGGTTCTTGTTGGAGACCTCTGCGGGGTTGGTGGAGATAGCGGTCTTATAGCCGTTGCTGACGGAGTGAGCGTTGATGGCGGCCTTCATTGCCTCGTAGCCAACCTCCTTGGTGGAGGAAGCCTTGACCTGGGAGTTGAACAGGTTGATCAGCTCGTTCAGTCTGGCAGCGGCTCTGGAAGCGGCCTGAGAGGTGATCTGACTGTCGCTGTCATCGGAGGAGGAGCCGACAGTTTGGGTTCTGTACTCGGAAAGGCCCAGGATATCGGTAGAATACAGGGTGTTGGAGCCGGTATAAACGGGATCCAGATATACGTAGTAGTTAAACAGCACGTCCTCCATGGTCAGAGGGTGACCGTCGGAGAATTTGATGCCGTTCTTGAGAACGAAGGTATAGGTTACGGTGCCGTCGCTGTTTTCAACGATGTCATAATCCTTGGTAACCACCGCCTCGTTGTCGCCGTAGGCAACCTGCACTTCCCCGTTTACGTACTTGGAAGCAAGCATGCCGATCTGGGTCATAGCGACGATGGTGCCGTCATTGGCGGAGGTGGAGAAGAACGGGTTGAACAAGCCGTCCAGCTGTTCCGTCATGATAACGAAAGCGTCTACGCCGGCGCCGCCGTTGTCGGAACAACCTGTGAATGCAGTCAGGATGCCCATGCAAAGAACAACGCACAGGACCAGTGAAAGGAGTCTCTTTTTCATTTTGTCGTACCTTCCTATGTGAAATATTTTAATACGTGTTTACTCGGCGAAAGTCAAGGTGACCTTTTGGCCGTCCAGGGTGACGGTGATCCGCTGGGGGTTGTCGCCAACCACGGCGCAGGTGATTTCGGCATCGGGAAGAACGTCGTCTCCCATACCGCACACCAGACCGATGGAATAGTCGTCAACACCGAAGTAGCAGGAGGAATCGATCTGCAGGACGGATTCTTGGATCTTGATCTCCTCCAGAACGGCGTCGTTGGAGATCGTGCCTGCCAAAAGGCCGTAGTTGGTGCCCGCCACGCGGGTGCCGGATTGGACGGTGAAGGTGACGTTTTGGAACATCAGATCCTTGATGGAAGCCTTTTCCGTCAGCTGACCGAACAGCCCTGCGTTCGCCTTGGAGTTGTTGGTCTGTGCGAAAGAAACGTTTTTGATGGTATGGCCGTTGCCTTTGATCTCACCGTTGAAATTGCCGTACATAAAGGTAGTGGGCCAGATCTCATCGGAGAAGTCCAGGTCGGCGCAGATCTCGTAGTGGCCGTTCAGATTGGCGTTATCTGCCAGCTGTTCGGCGGTATAAATGCGGTACCACTCCCCTTCCGTGTACTCCACATAAAGGGTCAGCACGGGATCCTTGGCGGTGCCGGTCTCGTAGTCAATCACGCCGGGGTGGACTACGTTTTCGGTATCCAGAACCTTGGTGAAGCTGTCGTCGTAATAGGCGGCGGTGAAGGTGTAGCCCTTACGGGAGGGGAATTTGTGCATTTCCAGAGTGCCGGTCTCCGTATCCCACGCGGGGGCGGAAACGGTCTCGGTGGTAGGATCGAAATCCAAGGATTCCAGCACTTCCCCGGTGGCCTTGTCGCAGAAGCGGATCTCAAAGCGGGGGATCCAGGCGGCGTACAAGGTGAGCACGGGGGTCGCGGAGGAATGGGGCGCGTTGGGATCGACAGTCAACAGATCGGTGTCGAAATCCCATTTGTCGCCGTAGGTATATTCCCCTTGGGCAACCTCGTTTCGAACGGCGTACCAGCCGGCCAGGAAATAGCCGGGTCTGGAGACGGCAAAAGAGTCGTTGCCGCGGAGGGGGTTATCGGGAGAAAGCAGGGCGATCTCCGCCTTGCCTTCTCCGTTCTTGTGAAGATCTGCGGGGTTGAAGGAATCCACGATCACGGAGGAATTGGTGGTAAAGGTACCGCCGTTGGCGTCAAACTTAACGCTGACGGTGTATCCGTCCAGGTCGTTCTGCTCGTAAGGAGTAGGTTCCGCGCTACATCCTGTGATGAGGATCAACGCACCCACGCAAAGCAGAGGGAAGAGAACGCGTTTGATGAATTTTTTCATATAGATCTTAACTTCTCCTTCCCGTTGATTACTGTGCGGGAGCGGGTTTGATGGGGTCTTCCTTCTTCAGAACGCCCTGCAAGCAATAGATCGTCAGCACGAAGACGGCGACCAGAGAGAAGAGGAGTGCCACTTCCCCGGGGTTACCCTTGGGTACGTTCACGCCGTTCTCGCCGGGATCCTCCACGGGAGGTGTGAGGGCGGCGATACGCTGTTCGGCAGAGACCAGAACGTTGTAATTGGTTACCAACGCCTGCTGTTCCAGGGTTGCGATCTTGTCGTAGGCGGCACGGGCGGCTTCCACGATGGCCTTATCCTCGTAGGTTACCTTTTCGGGGATGGCATTGATGGCGTTGATGGCCGCGATGGTGACGTCGTCCGGAGCGGCGGGGCCCTGGATTCGATAGCCGAAATACTGGTCGCAGATGAAGGAATCGTAGCCGACGCCGTTGACGGGGCTGACCATGATCACCTTATTGTCCACATAGCCCACGTAATCCACGAAGTTCGCGCCGTAGAAGACGTTGGAATACTGGCCGCCGGTGGCGTTCCACATGAAGTAAGGGATCAGACCCATACCAACGATGGTCACCTCGGTGCCGTCGTAGTCGGTATAGTCACCGTATTCTCCTGCACCGGGAACGTGCTCCAGGGATTCGTAATAAGTGGGATCGAATTCCTCCTCCATGATGGGAGCGGTATAGCTGCCGAAGACCACCAGAGCCAGCTCATCGCAGGCGTAGAAGGCTTTATGGCCGATGGCAGTGGTCATGTAAGGCATCTTGATGCGCTGTACGTTACTGCCTGCGAAGGCGTAGGCGGCGATACGCACGGTATCATCTGCAACGATCACGTCCTCGGGGGTATAGCCGGCGTAGGTCACCAGCTCCATACCAAGGAGATTCTTGTAGTAGAGAGAGCCGTCGATGACGGAAACGGTATCGCTGATATCATAGGTGTAGGTGGGTACTTCGTATTCCTTACCGCCGAAGGTTTCGGTGGTGGTGGATACGAAGGGCGTGAGGGTACACATAGCGAAAGGGTTATCGCCCAGGGTGGTGAGGGCGTTGCCCAGAGTCACCTTGAAGGGAGTCACCTCCTCCTTGATGAAGGCGTAGGAGCCCAGGGATACCACGCCGGAGAGGTCTGCCTCGGTGAGAGCGATATAAGCAAAGGCATACTCACCGATCTCTGTCACGGCGGAAAGATTCTTCACCTCGTCCAGCGGGTCGCAGTAGGCGAAGGCACCCTCGCCAACGGTGGAGCCGTTGGGATTCAGGGTGAGAGATTCCATGAGACGGTTGGAAACGAAGGCGTACTTATCGACCTTGGAAACGGAGGACAGATCCACGGATTCCAGGCCGCATTCCATAAAGGCGTACTCGCCGATGGTCTCAACGGACTTCAGGTTAATCTTCTTAAGAGCGTCACAGCCTGCGAAAGCGTAGGCGGGGATCTCCTTGATACCGTTGCCCAACTTGATCTCCACCATGTCGCGGCAATATGCAAAGGCGTATTCGCCGATGCTTTCAGCAGAGGAGAGATCCAGGGAGGTGACTTTAGGTCCGTAGTAGGAATAGATGTAGTATCCGTCCTTGCCCACGGCAGCAACGGTCATATTGGTATCCATGCAGGCGTAGTAAACGTCGCCGGACAGAGCATAGTCGCCGATGGACTTCGCCTTAGAAAGGTCAATGGACTTAAGAGAACACATATTGTAGAAGGCCATGTTACCGATCACCGCGTTTTTACCCAGGGTGATCTTCTCCAGGCTTGCGGCGTAGGAGAAGGCGTTGTTGCCGATGACTACGTCGTCGCCGATGGTGAGAGAAGTCAGAGCGGAGGAGAACTTATAACGGAAGTACTTATCCTCACCCACGTAGAAGCCTTCCACCTCAAAGGCGTTGTCCTTATTCAGGCTGAAGGCGTAGTCTCCAAGAATCACGTTATCGCCGATAACAACGGTAGCCAGATCCAGACATTCGCTGAAGATCCCTTCCCCTACCGTCATTCCGTTGGGAATGGTAACGGACTGCAGAGAGGTATGAGAGAAGGCGTAGTCGCCCATGAAGGCGTCGCTTACAAAGTCGGGAAGGTTGGTAAGGTGGGTCTCGAAGAAGGCGTACGCACCGATGGAGGTGAGCTTACCCAGCTTTACCAAAACCAGGTTGGTAGAGGAAGCGAAACCGTAATCCTCGATAACGGTGACCTTTTCCATCACGGCGGAGGTGATCTTCTTGTTATGAGACAAGGCACCCTTGCCGACGGTGGTCACGGAAGCGTTGACGTATTCCCCGGAAACGTTGGGGGACAGGGCTACGAGGGTCTTTCCGTCGGTGGACAAAATGTGGTCGGCGGTCTGTGCGCGGTAAGCGCGGTTGCCGTTTTCCACCACGAAGGAGCTGATCTTGGTCTCCCGGAAGGCGAAGGCACCGATGTCGTTCACCTCGGGACCGATGGTAACGGTCTCCATGGCTTTACACTGGTAGAACATACCCTCGGGCAGGACGGCGGAGTTGATGCGGAATTCCTTCAAGGTCTCGCAACCGGTGAAGGCGTAGGCGCCGTATTTCACCTTATCTGCCTTGATATCGGCGTTTGCAAGCTTCTTACAGCCGGCGAAGGCGTACTGGCCTACGGACTGGAGAGTATCCGCCAGGACGATGCCGGACAGGTTCCGGTTACCCGCAAAGGCGTAGTCGGAGATCACGCAGATGGCGTCCAGCGCAAGAGTTCCGCGAAGGTCGCAGTTCTCGAAGGCGTTCTGGTTGATGATCTTCAGGTTGTTTTCACCGCTGAAGGTGATCTTCTTGAGAGAGGTGCAGTTGTAGAACGCGCCGTAGTCGATGGCCTCCAGGGAGGAGGGGAACACGATCTCCTCCAGGGCGGTCAGATTTGCGAAGGCGTAGGAATTGATCTTTTCCACACCCTCGGGGATGACCACCTTGGTGATGGTGTTGTCACCGATGAACCAGGCCTTGGAATTTTCGGCGTCGTCGAAGGCAAGCTCCTCCTCCGTCTTCATAATATATTCGAAGTTGGAGAAGGCGAACTGGCCGATCTCGGTAAGAGCAAGCTTTGCGGGAATATCCACCAAGCCGCCGTTGCCGTAATAGTGGGTCAGGCTGGAGCCTGTTTTAATGTAGGGATCCTTGACCTCCACGGAAACGGTTTCGGAGTAGTAGGTGCTCTTCCCTTCCTGCATAACCTTGATGGTCACGGAGGCAAAGCCCTCGGCTACCGCGGTCACCACGCCGCTTTGGTCGATCTTAACGATCTTTTCGTTGCTGGATTCAAATTCCACGGTGGTGTCACCGGGATAATAAGCATCCAGAGAATACTGCAACAGAACGGACTCGGAGGGATACATAGCCAGATTGAAGTTGCCCTCAAAGAAGCGGACGTTGCCGGTATCGCCGATGTCCTTATCCTCGTTCACCACAACGTAATAGGCCTTCAAAGTCTGATAGCCGTCCAGAGTGAATACGTCCACAACGGGCTTGTCGTATCTCCGGTAGCCCTCGTCGCCTTCCTTCAGAACGGTGACCTTAAAGGTGACGCTTTCGTTGGTGTTGGGGTCCTGGGCCTTGATGATGGCGTTACCGGAGGATACGGCCACCAGCTTATTGTTCACCACGCGGACCACGCTGGGCTTGGAGGAGGAGTAGTGAAGCAGCTCCCCCCACTGGGTATAGGGATACACGATGGGCTCCAGGGTGTACACTTCGTTGGGGCTGAGGGTGAGACCATCCTCCAGGCTTTCGAAATAGAACTCGGTAAAGTCGTCGGGGAGGGGGATCTCGAAGGTTGCGGTGTTCAGCGCATAGTCGTACACGCTGACCACGAAGCAGTTCTTATTGGTTGCGTTATGCTTGATATCAAAGAGGTAATCCGTCAGCTCAAAGGTCACGCGGGTGGTGCTGTTCTTCTTGGAGTATACGGGAGTCATATACTGCTCGAAGGCCTTCATCTCGGGAGTGGGATTGCCGTTTTCGTCCTGGCCGGTGGTGACGTAGCCCAGCTGTGCGCTCATGGCGTAGTGGTTGTCGTAGATCAGCACGTCGGCGTAGAGACGGTTCTTCTTCAAGGTCTTGTCGTACTCGTAGTAATACTCTACGTCGGTAACGGTGGGAGCCTGGAAGTCGATGGTCAGGGGGAATTCGAAAACGTTGTTCTTGTTGGTATCCAGAGCGCCGTCGGCGTAATCCAGATAACCGGTGAGAGTGACGATGAACTGAGAGTTATTTGCAAAGTTATAATTTGCGGTGTCGAACTCGATCTCGATGTTAGAGGGGTATATGGAAGGTCCGCCGTCGCTGTAAGACTTACGCACCATGTCGTCAACGCAAGTAAATACCACTTCTCCGGTGGTGGCGTTGGAGATGGCCACTTCGATACGCTCGGCATTACGGAGCAAACCTGCCCAGACGAAGCGCAAGGAGTGAATGGTGCCATCCTTATTGGAAAGAGCGATGTACTGCTCGTTGGCGGCGATGACCATGTCCTTGGGATCCTGCAGGAAGTAGTAGGAGCCCAGGTAGCTGACGTAGTCCTCACTGACGCCACCGATGGGACGGGTGGCGTAGGCGTCTGCCATGGTCTTGTCTTCGAAGTCGATACCGTCGTCCAGCTCGTCGGCGTTGGTATCGTAATAGGTCAGGTCGAAGAGAGGTGCAACGGTCCAGTCGCCGTAGAAGGCCAGGTAAGGAACGTTCAGGTCATATTCGGTGCCCTCAGTGGCAGTGAGGGTGATATAGCCCTCCACGTACATACCGTTGGCGAAGGATTCGTTCAGATACTTCTTGTCTGCATCAGACAGGGTGACGGTGACGGTGACATCCAGGCTATCGCCGCCGTAAACGGTGACGGTGTTGCCCTGAAGGTGGCCGCCGCTGCTATCCTTGGAGGTAACGGTAACGGTGGCACCGTCCAGAATGTAAGACTCCTCGGTAACGGTGGTCTTACCTGCGCCGGTCTTGGTGTCACTGACTCCCTCGGTCATTACGTAGGCGCCGAGGTCGTAGGAAACGGTTGCATCACCGAAGTTGTTGATGGTGAAGGTCATCTCGTAGACACCGGTCTTGGAGGGGTCGTCTCCAAGCTCCAGCTTGGCCTTGTCCATCAGATTGCCGTTCTTATCCAGGGTGGTGATATAGGCGGGGGTGTTCAAGGCGTTGGAAAGGCTACCCAAGCCCGCCCCCTGCTTGCGAACGGAGTAAGGAAGGCCGTTTTTGCCAAGGGCGATGTCCGCGGTGGACATCAAAAGCCCGTTGACCATGGCGTTGACCTTATTGTTATCGTTTGCGATCTCGGGGAAATTCTCCACCACGTACTGACGGAGCAGGACGACCACACCCGCCAGGTTGGGGCAGGCCATGGAGGTACCGGACAAACGGTCGTACCCGCCGCCGGTTACGGAAGACAGGATGCTGCCGCCGTGTGCGGTGATCTCGGGCTTGATGCGAAGATCGGGAGTGGGACCCCAGGAGGAGAAGTCGGAGATAAAGGGACCGGAGGTCTGGGAACGACTGATCAACAGCTTGCCGCTACCCACGGCCGCCAGCATTTCGCCGTCGTCCTGGGAAATGGAGCAAACCGCAAGGGTGGTCTCGCCCACGTTCATTTTGATGTCGCCGGATACATTATTATATATAATGATGCCTGCCGCGCCCTGTTCCTGGGCGATGATGGCTTTTTCCTCGAAGGTGTTGGAGCCGCGGCGTACCAGGGCGATCTTGCCCTTCACGTCCATGCCGGTGTAGTCGGCGGTTCTGCCCACGCCGGGGATGAGGACGAATTCCAGCTCGGCGGAATCCTTGTCCCCCAAGAGGGTATCAAAGAAGTTGTTCTCCTTACTGGAGGAGTTGACGGATTCGGAGAAGTAGACGATGGTCTCGCCGTACTTGATGTAAGGAGTCTCCACACCGCTGATGGAGGCAACGGAGAGCACGCCCTCGTAGGTGGAGGGAGAGCCTACCGTACCGGTATCGGGGTTGGAGGTGAGGCCCAGGTTACCGTTTGCCTCGGAGCCCTGGGAGGAGCTGTAGCTGTTGGAGGCGGCGACCACCATGCTGATGCCCGCCTTGCGGATCTT
Source organism: Clostridia bacterium (assembly GCA_017516825.1). GTDB lineage: Bacteria > Bacillota > Clostridia > Oscillospirales > CAG-382 > Coliplasma. The sequence goes on from JAFXBC010000068.1 coordinate 65,553, forward strand.
TTCGTAGATGCCGTTGACTGCCTCCTCGTCGGTCTCGCGGGAGAAGCCGCAGGCGGTACCGATGGACATATTAATCACGTCTACGCCCAAAACCACGCAATCCTCAAGAGCTGCCATGACCCAAGCGGTTCTGGTGGTATCCATCACGTCGGAGAAGATCTTCATGGAAACCAGCTGTGCGTTGGGAGCAACGCCGCGGATGGTATCGTCGTTACCCACGATCACGCCGGAAACGTGAGTACCGTGGTTGTTGTGGGTGGAATATACGTCGGAATCGTTGTCGGCGTAGTCGAAGCCGAAGGGAACCTTTTCGTTGATATATACGTCGTCTACGGTGATACCCTTCAGAAGGTCGTAAGCGATGGTCTTCTCCACCAGAGAAGCCACGTCGTCGTAAGTCAAGCCCAGATGAGTAGAGGTAAAGTTATCGGGAGAGAAGGCGGTGTGCTTGGAGTCCAGACCTGTGTCCAGAACGGCAACCACCATACCGCTGCCGTCGTAGCCCGCATCGGAGCTGTCAAAAATACCCGTCTCGAAAACGTCTACTTCGTTTTCCACCAGCTGGGTCTCCGCGGCGTTATACACCTCGCCGACGATGACACCTCTGCCTTCCCCCAAGGCACTGCAGGTGGTAGCAAAATCCCCGGCCTTGATCAAAAGCTCAAAGCCGCTGACCACGGTGGAGTATTCCTCGCCCAAACGGTAGGAAACGCCCTTCTTATCCAGATTGGAAAGAACGTCGGACTTTTCCGCGGCGATGGATGCTCTGATCCCCCTGGCATCCTCGCTTCCCGTGATGTATTCGGCAAAGCTCATGGTTTTACCGGAACGCTCGTAAGCGTCCATCATGCTGATGGTATCCACCGTGACGATCACGGAGATCTCCTCGCTGTCCTTGATCCCGGAGGGCAAGGGGAACATGACGGAATTGTTCAGATACTTCTGATAATCCAACGTCAGTCCTTCCAGCTCTCTGATAGAATAGGGATTCTCCGTCTTAGCGGAGGTAAGGATCCGGGTCAGGCTCAAAACAGGGGCGACCAAAGTACCCGCCAACAATACGGGAACCATCAAAGCCGCCAGGCTGTTTTTCCAGTTTTTCACAAAGTTTCTTCTTTTCATCGGGACCTCTTTTCTGATTTGGGCATAATACGACACATACATATTCATTATATAATACAATAATTTTTATAAAAATGCAATAGCTTTATCACATTTTTTTAATTTTAATTTTTTGTTCATCTTTTTTCGTCAAAACATTTACTTTCGGGAGAACTTGTGGTATACTCTTTTGCATGAATGAACGTTGGGAGCTTCTATATGAGCAACAAAGCCATACAAATCATCCACCGCGCTTACGGTATCGTCCTTTCCCTCTCTCTGCTTCTTGCCGGCATCTGTCTCATGGCGGGGTGTCTTTCCATTTACAACGGAGGAGAACCTTTGTATTCGAGAGAACAGGTGGCAGAGACTTTTTCGGCTATCGCCGTTCCCGTTTGTATCTTCCCCGTTTTGGCATTGCTTGGGGTATTTTTGCCCGGGAATCTGGTGGTGAAGGGCGGCAAACGAAATATTCCCGCAGGCATGATCTTGGGCAAGGAGCTTTCCTATTGTGACGAATCCACCCTCTCCGCCGTGAAGGCAGAGCAAAGGGGACGGAGGATCAGAAACGTTTATCTCCTCGTGCTTTCCGTTCTTTGCGGGCTCGCTTTCGTCGCTTACGCCCTTACCACGGCTCACAGAGACGGTGTTTCCATTAACGAGTACGTCATCGGCTGTATGCGGATGATGGTTCCCTGCTTGCTGGTTCCCTTTGGGTTCGGGATCTACGCTTCTCTTTGGAGCGTAAAGAGCCTGGCCCGCCAATGGGAGCTTGTGAAAAAATGTCCGAATCTGAATCCCGAAGAAGCCGCTTATCGGAAAAAGGAGTGTCGCAGAAAGGCGATTCTGGTGTCCCTTGCGGCAGTATCTGTGTCGTTGATCGTCATCGGTAGAGCCACAGGCGGTGCGGCGGACGTGTTGACCAAGGCCATCAATATTTGCACCGAGTGCATCGGTCTGGGTTAAAAAGGAGGCGGCAATGAAAACGTTTTTTGCAAAACTGAAAAAGCTGATTCCCTCAAAGCGGAAGCTGGTCCAATTATATTTCGCCTTGTTATTTAACGCCAACGTCAAGGGATTTGTGGAGGGAAAGATCTTCAGAGGGGATTCCAAATCCTTTTGCATTCCCGGCTTGAACTGCTATTCCTGTCCCGGTGCAGTAGGGGCTTGTCCTTTGGGATCCTTGCAAGGGTCCTTCAGCGCGGGCAAAAGCACCATGTTCTACGTATTCGGCATTCTCATGCTGTTTGGCCTGGCCTTGGGCAGGACTATCTGCGGATGGCTGTGTCCTTTCGGGTTGATCCAGGAGCTGCTCTATAAGATCAAGACCCCCAAGCTGAAGAAGAGCCCCGTGACCCGGTTGCTTTCTTATCTGAAGTACGTGATCCTGGCGTTCTTCGTGTTCCTGGTTCCCATTCTTTACGCCTTCAAGGATACGCCCTTGCCTGCTTTCTGTAAGTACATTTGCCCCGCGGGCACTCTGGAGGGGGGCATCAGCCTTCTTTCCAACAAGCTGAACGAAAGCTATTTCGCCATGCTGGGCCCGCTGTTCACCTGGAAGTTCCTGCTTCTGGTAAGCTTTGTGGTGGGCTGTGTCTTCGTGTTCCGTTTATTCTGCCGTTTCTTCTGTCCCTTGGGAGCGCTTTACGGCTTCTTCAATCGGATCTCCTTCATCGGGGTACAGGTGGAGGCCCCCAAGTGTACCAACTGTGATCTTTGCGTTCATAAGTGTAAGATGGACGTGAAGAGGGTGGGAGATGCGGAGTGTATCTCCTGCGGAGAATGCATTGACGTCTGTCCCACGAAGGCCATCTCCTGGAAGGGGTTACCCAAAAAGAAGACCTCCCTGGCAGAGGATGCTGCGGGAGGCAGTAAAAAGACGGCGAAATTCATTACCCGCTGTATTTCCGCGATTTTGATGGTCGCGTTGCTGGCGGGCGTGTTCGTATACGCCTGGAACGACGCGGGAGACGTATCCTCCGAAGTATCCTCCGAGGAAAGCTCCTCCTCTGTTCCCATGGGAAATCAGGTTGGTGAGAAGTGCTACCAGGGCACTTTGTCCGTGGTAGACGCCTCCGGCATCAAAGAGGAGACGCTGGACGTGATCAGCGAAGGAAAGATCACCGTGATCAACTTCTGGGGCACCTGGTGCACCCCTTGCGTCAACGAGCTTCCTTACTTTGACCGCATTGCCACAGAATACGAGGATTCCGTTTCCGTGGTGGCGATCCACACCAATATGGTGGTGAACACTGCCGGTGGCTACATTGCACAGCATTATCCCGAGAGCAACATCAGATTCGCCTGCGACGGCGAGGGTGAGTCGTACTACAACACCTTGGGCGGCAGAGGGACCTATCCCTATACCGTTGTGGTGGATGAGGACGGTGTGATCGCCGCCGTGTTCGTGAAAGCATTGGAATATGAGGATCTGCAGGAGATCGTGGAGACGCTTCTGGCTGATTAAAGGGTTACGGGATTAAAGGGTTATGAGACACAAAAGAGACGGCGCGGCATCCTTGATCCTGCTGTGCTGGTTGGTTTACGCTTGCTCTTATTTGGGGAAGCTGAATTATGCGGCCAATATCACCCCCATCATGGCACATTACGGTGTGAACCATGCCCAGGCGGGATTGGTGAGCAGTTATTTTTCCGTGACCTACGCCATCGGACAGGTGGTGAATGGGATCTTCTGCAAACGGTATCCTCTGAAGCAGGTAGTTTTCGGTGCTTTGGTGGTTTCCGCAACCGTCAATTTGGCCGTGGCGTTTGCCCCCGCTTTCTGGATGATCCGTTTTCTGTGGATGGTGAACGGGTTTGCCACTTCCCTGCTATGGCCCTGCCTTGTAAGACTACTTTCCGAGACCTTGGACAAGAAGGATCTGGGGAAAGCGGTGATTGCCATGGGGACCACAACGGCGTCAGGCACCTTTGCCATTTACGGCATCAGCGCGGGATTTGCGTTGTTTGACGGTTTTAAGTGGGTGTTCGTTCTCGCGGCGGCGGTGGTTCTGTCGGTTGCGGTATATTGGTTATGGGTTGCAGATAAGAAGATCGGCGGCGTTGTCAGAACGGAAGAAGCGGAAACTCCCCTTTTGAAAAAGCAAGAGCGGGTCTCACCGGGGAAAGCGCTTTTCATCTGCGTCGGGATGTTGGCCCTTTACGGCGTGTTCACCAATCTGGTAAAGGATGGACTTTCCGGGTGGGTACCTTCCATTTTGAAGGAAGAATACGGACTGGGAGATTCCCTTTCCATTCTTCTGACCCTGACATTGCCTATGGTATCCATGTTCGGTAGTGCCCTCTCTGTGCGGGCCCAGAAGCGGATCCCGGATTTCGTATTGCTTTGCGGAGTACTGTTCGGACTTTCCGGGGCGGTGCTGTTCGGGGTGACCGCAGGACTGCAGGCGGGCGCATTGGTGCCTATCTTCGCCGGATTTGCGATGGTGTGTCTGTTCATGGCCACCTGCAACAGCGTGATCACAAGTATGTTCCCTATGTTCATGAAGGGGAAGCTGAACTCCGGAATGCTTGCCGGAGTGCTTAACGGTTTTTGCTACGTGGGCAGTACCCTCAGCTCTTATGGATTGGGTGCTTTGGCAGATCATTTCGGTTGGCAATCGGTGTTTTCGGTGCTGACTGCAGTCTGTCTGGGGTGTCTCGTCCTTGCCGCGGGGTATTGGGGCGGAAAACGCATTCTGAAAAGAGCATAAAAAACGGCACCGTCGAGGGTTGAATTCGACGGTGCTTTTTGTTTTGTCATGCTTCTGCGCTGCGGTACATTTTCAGAGTGCCGTGATAAGCAGGGGGAGGAATAGAGTCACAGCCCAAAGAAGCGGGAAAAGGATAGGGTGTCGGAATTTATACGCAAGGAGAGCCGCCGAGGCCGACAGAACGATGCAAAGCAAGATGCGGATCATAACGCCGATGGCCAGACATCCTGCCAAAGAGAGGGTCTCGATGCCTCCGGAGGGAAGACTTGCCAAGGGAGCGGCCGCCAGGGGCAGGGTGTGGAGGGAATGAAGCTTGCAGACGTCCATAGCAAGCAAGAGCAGGCTCCCCGTAGCGGTAGTGGCGGCAGACAGGATGATCTTTGCCCAAAGGGTATGAGATCGTCCTTTGGGGGAAGCGTACATCACGACGCGGAAGCCCTGCCTATCCTCCGATACGTATGCGAAGGCCGGGAACAGCAAGATCAGAAGAAGGAACAGATCTATCTTCGGTGCAAAAAGGGCATCCCAGCCCTTGGGATACAGAAGCACTGCGGGAATGTCCTTCTCATTCAGAGCTTTGATACGGGTTACCTCCTCCAGGATGGACGTGAAGACCCCGTAGCGGATCTCAGCAGTACGCACCTCCATACGCAATGCTGAAAGCTCTTTGAAAGAGATCTTCCCCGCCTCATATAGAAGGGTATATTCCTTTTCTTTTTCGAACAGGGCGCGGAAGCGGGCACCTTCTTCATTCAGAAACAGTTCCTTTTCCGGGGTAAGCTCTCCTTCCAGGGCGGTCATATAAGAGCGGTAGATCTCGTCCTTATAGGTGAGTGGCGGGGCGGGAACCAGGGATTTGGAAAGAAGGATCAGCAAAATCGGAAACAACAATCCCGTGGAGAAAAACAGTTTTTTGGCCTCGAAGCCAAGCACCGTACGGGGAATATAAACGGGGAGTTTCCATTTGAATGGCTTACGCTTGCCGAAGGTAAGCCTGCGCGGGAGAAGGAACAGAAGAAGGATGGAAAGGGCGGCAGTTCCCATCACCGCAACACAGTATGCCAAAGGTAGCGGGACGGAGATGCCAAACAGGTTGACAGCTACGTAGCGGGTTACAAGGTTGTTCCCTTCCAAAAGACGGAACAGGTTCAGGTTTGCCGTCAAGGAGCCGAGAGAGGCTACGTCACCACCGTTCCACATTGCATGGAGTCCAATAAAGCCAATCCCCGCCGCAAGGAAAAGAAAACGATTGTTGAGCATCCGTGCCATCAGCAAAAAGAGCGTTCCCAAGGAAAACAGCGTTAGGATCCGCAAGCCCAGACGGAGGAAGAAAAACTCGAAGACGTAAAGGGGATGGGGGCAGAGGGCGTAGTCTTCGAAGGAGGCCAGGAATTCCGTAAAGCCGTGAAAGGGGGTTCTCATGGAAAAGGCGGCAAGGGCAACGGCTTCCATGGCAAGAGATGTGAAAACGCAGAAAACCGCCAAGGCTGAGATCTTGCTTCCGAGGACGCCGCGGAAGCCCTTTTTGGTGGCGTACAGGATGGATTCCGTGTCCCCCTCCCGATCGGCGACGGCCAGGAACAGAGCCACCATGAAGACAGCCGCCAGGAGCAGGATCCCCGTGCCGTGATACCGGAAGTAAGAATCCCAACCGCTAACGTAACCGTCGGAGACGGGAAGATACGCCATGGTGCGATAAGTCTCCAGCACGCCGTTCAGATAAGAACGCATATAGGGATCCGTCACCACTGCAAGATTCTTTTCCGTATTTTGCAGGATCTCTTCTATGCGGAGGCGGTAGCTTCTTGGGTATTCCAAACGGCTGTAAAGGGCCGTATAAAGCTCGCCGTCGGTGACGCCGGATTCGGGATACAGGGTCATTGGCTCGTTGAAGGCGAACTTTTCCGGGTCTTCCCCGTTGATCACCGCTTGGATCTGGAGATCCACGGCCAGCTCTTTTGCCTCCAGATAGGCCAGGTATTCCCTGTGATATAGATCGGGTTCCTTTTCGTAGGCTTCGAAAAAGGTGTTCAGCAAAGTCCTGAAGTCCTTATCCTTCGGGGCTTGCGGATAGGCAAGAATTGCGTTCGCCAGAAGAAGCACAAGCAGAAAGAGGAGGAAAAAACGACGGGAAAACAGTTTTTTCAGCTCGTATCTCATAAACTCACTTCTCCGAAATGGTAATAATAGCAATCTTCAAGGTCGGGGGTGGCGGGAACAGCTCCCGGGGAGGGCTTTTCGGCGCTGAAGACCCTTGCGCCCGCAGGGAGATGCTTGACCAGGCTGTGGGAGTGCAAAAGCTCCGGGGCGGGGAGATCCCAGAACAAGCCGATCAAGGAAGCCTTCAAGTCGCGGGGAGCGCCGTGGGCAACCAAAAGACCTTTTTTGAGAAGCAGGAGGTGGGAGGCAAGGCCTTCCACGTCGGACACGATGTGGGTGGCGATAAGAACGCAATGCTTTCTCCCGTAGGCGGAGAGCAGGTTTTTCACCTTTAACCGCTGCATGGGGTCAAGGCCTGCGGTAGGCTCGTCCAGGATCAGCAGGTCGGGCTCCCCCAACAAGGCCTGGGCCAGGAGCGCCCGTTGCTTCATACCGCCGGAGAAGGTGCTGACCTTACGGTTTTTGCAATCCGAAAGCTCTACCGCTTCCATCAATTTTTCAGCTTGGCTTTTTGCTTCCTTGCGGGAAATGCCCTTCAAGCAAGCCATGTACAGAAGGAATTCATAGAGGGTGAACCCTGCGGGGACACCTGCCGTTTGGGGCATAAAGCCGAGGCGGGCTCGATAGGCACTGCCAAGGGAATCAATGCTCTCCCCTTTGAAAAGGATCTCTCCCCTATCCTGTTCAAGATTTTGGGTGAGGAGGTTCATCAGGGTGCTTTTGCCGCTTCCGTTGGGGCCGAGAAGGGCGTGGATGCCCACGTCCAGATCGCAGGAAAAGCCTTGCAGAGCCTTGACCTGCTTGTAGGATTTGGAAAGCTCTCTGATGGAAAGGAGTGCCGTCACGTTATCACCTGCAAGGTCTTTCCCGTGGCCAGATCCATCATCACCGTATACTGCTTCCTGGAGGAACCTTTGCCGGTGGAATAAACGTAATACAGGAGATCTCCGTGGATGGCTACGGAATAGATGGAGGCATCCGTTTGGGAGTCATAGAGAACCACGACTTCGGAGAAATCACGGTCTGCGCGGTAGATTCGGTTGTCCGTGCCGTAGAAATACAGCGCCTCTCCGCCAAACATCAATTCCACCACGGGAAGATCGGTAAGACGTTTCTCGTCTCCCATGCCGCATTCGCTTTTGCGATACAGGACACCGTCGCGGAGGTAATAGAAATCCTCCTCCATCAAGGTGACGGGAAGAAGATCGTCTTCGCCGTAGGGGGTGCTTTCCTTAGCGGCGGGGTCGTACAGGGAAAAGCCGTCCTTCCCCAAATACAGAAGCTTGCCGCCTAAGGGCATGAAGTAGTAAAGATCCGCGACGGTGAGAAGCTCCTCCAGGTCACCCGTAGAAAGAACGATACGGCAGACGGTGCCTTGGATGGCACCCGTTTCCTCGTCCACACGCTCCAAAAGGAAATACAGATACTCCCCTTCCTGAACGGGGTGGGAGATCAGATCCTCCGAGGTATACAGCTTTTCGGCACCGTCACCGAAAAAGTCCGTGGTGTACAAAGTGGAAACGCCTTCTTCTTCCACCAGGAAGAACAAACCGTTGGCTCCCCGGTAGACCAGAGCCTTTCCCGCGCCCCAAAGACAGGACTCGTGATCGCAAAGGGGATCGCGGCAGGCGGAGGAGAAGTTTCCCGTGGTTTTATCATAGGCGAGAAGGGTCACGTAGCCGCTGACCTTCAGGTACAGAACGGGAGGGGTATCCAGGCGGGACTCCATGGGCATATCGTTGTAATAAACGGCGTAGGGCTGTTCTGCCAGCAGGTCTTCGTGGGACTTCCCCGTTAAGGAAGAAACGGGAAAGGGATCCTCGAAGTTCCCCGTGGGAGGTGCTTCGGAAGTGCTTACCGTACTGCTTTCCGTAGAAACCTCCGGAATACGGCTTTGGCAAGACGTGAGGAGCAGGACGAGAGCGAGAATAGCAAGAACGATTTTTTTCATGCAATACCTCCAAAATGGTTTATTGTCATCTACCGCTTATAGTTTACACAAATAAACCGCATTTGTCAATAGGGAAACTGAAATTTTACAATTTTTAACAAAAGCACCGCCGAGGATGAGCTCGGCGGTGTTTGCTTGTGAGGTATTACAAATTAGTGAAGGATATGATCTCGAAAAGGAGAGACAGCAAGAGAAGGGGGATGCCAATGGCGAGAGAAATGCGTTTCTCCCCTTTTGGATCCCGCCCGGTGTCCTTTGCGGAATAGTGCATAATGACAAGAAAAGCCGCAGGGAGAGCAAGAGGCAAAAACAGGAGGATGGAGGTGCCGCCGCTGAGGATATAGCGGATACCGTCTGCAACCACGAGATCCAAAATCAGAAAGACGCCGCAAAGGAGAATGGCTTTGTACATACTTTCCTTTAATTGATGGCGGAAAAAGCGGGGCAAAACGGAGATCCCCAGCACCGTTAACAGCAAGCGCATGGCGATATGGGAAGCCGCTTGCAGGGCGAAGGTTTTCAAGATAGCCGCGGCGATCCCCAGCCCCAGAGCAAGGAGCGTGGGCAAAAGGATGGCGGCTGTCAGCAGGATCCGTTTTCGGTTGGTCATAGAAGAAGTCTCCTTTCGTTAAAAGAACACGGATCTGATGGTGTCGGTATTGTCCGTGGAGTATTCCAGCTCCTCGGAGAGGATGCGGGCCAGGTCCGCGGTGGAATGCCCGGGATGGGCGGCCATCATGGAGCAAAGGAGTTGCGTACAGAACAGGCAGAAGCCAAGGCTTGCTTTCAGTTCTTCGAAGTCCTCCGCAGGGGTGAGGTGGCGGAAGATCAGGTAAGCAAGAACCCGTTCCAAGGCTTGTTCATCCGTGGGAAAAGCCCCGGAGGAATAACAGGAAAACAGCTCCTTGTGGGTATCGTCCAGGTATTCCAGATCTCCAAGCAGGATGCGCCATTCCGGGTCGGACAGAAGTTTCGGGGTGACACCATAAAGGCTTTGGATCTCTTCAAGACGTTCAGCGAAAGGAGTCTTTTCGGAGAGGAGTTTATAGAGACGTTCCCGGTGCGGGAGGGTATCGAAACAGACTTGGGGGTCTTCTTCGCCGTCCATAGAAAGAGTGAGGAAGGCCAAGTAGTCCCCGGAGGTAAGGATGAGACGACACGCCGCCTCGCAGGCCATACCAAGGCCGACCTCCATGCCGTGGGAGGTCTCGTGGTAGAAGCGGGGATGTTCTTTGCAGATCTCGCAAAGGCAGGACTCTCCCGCTCTGAGGATGAGCTCGCAAAGGCCGTTTTCCTTCAGATGAGGACAGCGTTCTCCCGGGGTAAGGCGGAAATGGGGGTCGCCCTCGTAGTCGATGCTTGTGCGAATGATCTCACCGTAGGGGTGAGTCATGGTCTCGTAGTGATTTAACGTGTTCGGATCGATATCGATCTCCCAGCCAATGCAACAGCTATGCTTGCACTTGTCGGCAATACATTTGAAGGCGGGGTAATAGGAGGGGGCGTAAAGCTTCATGGTTGGCTCAACCGATCATATCCGCGCCCGTGCGGCGGATGGTGTAATCCTTGGGGTTGTTATGCATAAAGGAGCCCTGAAGGCGGATATCCTGAGAGGAAGAGCCGATGAGGACGTAGTATTTGCCGTCCTCCGCAACCCAGCGGTGAAGGGAGACGTTGTAGTAGGCAAAGTCACGCTCCGTCAGCTCGAAGGAGACGGTCTTGGTCTCGCCGGGGGCAAGCTCCACTTTGGCGAACTTCTTCAGCTCCTTGATGGGCTTGGGCATGGTGGAGACGGGGTCGCAAACGTAGAGTTGGGCAACCTCGGCACCCTTTACCTTTCCGATGTTGGTAAGGTCGAAGGAGACCTTGACGGTGTCCTCCTTGGTGACGGTAAGGTTGTGGTATCGGAAAGTAGTGTAGGAAAGGCCGTGGCCGAAGGGGAACAGGATCTCCTCGGGGTGACGGTCGTAATAACGGTAGCCCACGTTCAGCTTTTCGGGATATTCCACGTAGTGAACATTCCCGGGGTAGCCCAGGTCGGTACGGGGAATGCGGGGGAAGGTCTCGGACAGCTTGCCCGAGGGGTTGACCTTGCCCGTCAGAACGTCGGCAATAGCACCGCCTGCTCCCTCTCCGCCCAGCCACATCTGCAGGATGGCTTGGGCTTTCTGTGTGTCTTCGTCAAAGATCACCGCACCGCCGGATTGGCAGATCACCACCACCGGCTTGCCTGTGCGGACGGCGGCTTCCACGTACATATCGTAGTTGGGGTTGAGGTAAGGGGTACGGCGGTCAAACTTCTCGGTGTCCTCGGATTCCTGGGCGCCAAGGAAGATCAGGGCACCGTCGCAGGAATCTACGAAATTCATGTATTCTCCGAGAGAAGGCCAGAGCATCTCCTTGGAGTAGGCGTACTTCTTGTAATACTCGCCGTAGACGAATTCGGTATCGGGAAGAAGCTTTTTCAACTCTGCAAGGGGGCTGTCGGTATATTCCGGCTTTTGTAGCACCTCTGCACTTCCCTGCCCGGAATACAGAGGATCTACGGCGTATTCACCGATGACCGCCAGCTTCTTGTATTTTTCGGAGGTGAGGGGCAGTACGTCGTCGCGGTTTTGCAAAAGGACGATGCCCTTGGCGGCGATCTCACGGGCGAGGGCGTGCTGTTTGTCCCTGTCGTAGGGCTTCTTTTGAGGAACGGGACGTGTGGCGAAGGGAAGCACGCGCTCCACGGCGGCATCGATCTGCTCCATGGTCACGTCCCCGTTTTCCAAGCCTGCCTTCAACTGCTCCAGGATGAGCCAGTTATTGGGCATCTCCAGGTCAAGGCCTGCGGCTACGGCTTTTGCAATATTGTGGACGGCACCCCAGTCGGAGACCACCATGCCCTTGTAGCCCCATTCTTCTTTGAGGATCTCGGTGAGGAGCTGTTTATGCTCAGAGCACCACACGGAGTTCACCTTATTATAGGCGCACATGATGCCCGTGGGGTTGCTCTTTTCCACGGCGATCTCGAAGGGACGGAGATAGATCTCCCGCATGGTGCGTTCATCCACGTCGGCGCTGGTGTCCACACGGTATTTTTCCTGGTTGTTCATGGCGTAGTGCTTGAGACAGGTGGCAACGCCATTGTCCTCCACGCCGTTGATGTAACCTGCAACCATCTCCCCTGCCAACACGGGGTCTTCGGAGACGTATTCAAAGTTTCTGCCGCAAAGCATATACCGCTTGATATTCACCCCGGGGCCTAAGATCATCTGCACGTCGTGCCGGATGCAATCATCGGCGATGCCCTGCCCCATGGCGTAGGCGGCTTCCACGTCCCAGGAGGCGCCCAGACAGCAGAGATTGGGAAAATGGGTACAGTTATCCTCCCGATCGCTACGGACGCCGTGAGGGCCGTCTGCAAGGTTCCTGCCCTCAATACCCACGCGGGGAATGGCGGCGGTGGCCATGGAGGCGGCACCTGTCAGGAGGGCGGCTTTTTCTTCAAGGGTAAGGGATGCGATAAGGTTTTTCATATTGGTGCTCCTGCTATATCAAATGGTGGGTGTATGCTTGACGGAATGGATCTCAAAACGGACGGTAGGGTCTGCCGCCACGGTGAGCAAAGAATCCTCGTAGAAGGCTTTGGCTTGTTCCAACGCTTCGATAGAAGTGTAGCGGATCTCGGGGGCGTGGTCGAACCAGTATTCGTAGCCTTTGCGGTCGGATGCAAGCCGTTTGCAGACGGTGAAGGCACGGAAATATCCTTTGAGGGCGTAGGAAAGCTCCAACGTTAAAATGGTGTTGGGCTTGGGGCTTTTGGCAATGGCGGCTTTCAGTTCTTCGTAGGAAGCGGCAGGAGGCAAGGGGGAAAATAATGAAATACCTTTAAGAGTTACTCATAATGATACAAAATTAAATAATATTATGATTGATGATATAACTCATAAGGGGATATGTGTTATTGACTTAGATACTGTTATGCCAGGATTATCTGTAAATGATTTTGGTGATTTAATTCGCTTTGGTGCTAGTACTGGGGCTGAAGATGAAAAAGATTTATCTAAGGTGGAATGTGATCTTCATTTATTTGAAGTATGTGCTAAGGGATATATTG
>JAFXBC010000069.1 GCA_017516825.1 Clostridia bacterium
CGTCGAACCTTGACGAGTGGCGTTAGCCCGAGGAAAGGGACAAAACTGCTTGCAGTTTTGGAGGGTATGGGAATCTCTTTCGATACAGCCGTTTCCCGTTCTGCCTGTTACTAATGAACAGTTCTTCCCCTTTGGCAGGGAACATCAAACTCGTCTCATATCCCTCAACCTGCTATCGCAGGTCTCGGTTTTGCTCCGTTCGCTACGCTCACCTACGCAAAACTTCGACTCACGCTTCGCGTTCGCTCAGGATGACACATAGACATGGCGTCATCCCGTCGACGGCAAAAAATGCCTGCATTTTTTGAGGGTATGGGAATCTCTTTCGATACGGCCGTCCCGTTCCCTTATTCACTTTCTAAAAACTGTCCGCTGAGGTCCGCCCATTCCGGGTTGGATCTTTCCACCAAAGCGTTTTTCTTGGCTCTGGTCCAGCGCTTCAACTGCTTTTCACGGTCGATAGCGTTCAAAACGTCCTCGAAAACCTCAAAATACACCAATTTTCCGATCCCGAATTTCTTCGTAAAACCGTCTATTTCCCCGCTTTGATGCTCCGCCAACCGACGCGCTAAGGTATTGGTCATCCCAATATACAGCAAGCCGTTTCGGGGAGACGCAAGGATATACACGTAGTAGCTTTTATTATACATCCAAATTGGTAACGTACTTGGCGTTTGCCTCAATAAAGGCACGGCGGGGCTCCACCTTATCCCCCATGAGGATGGAGAACAAAGCATCCGCCTTGATGGCGTCGTTGATGGTGATCCGCTTCAAGGTTCTGGTCTCGGGATTCATGGTAGTCTCCCAGAGCTGTTCCTTGTCCATCTCACCAAGACCCTTATACCGCTCCACACGGACGTTGCCCCCCAGCTCCAGCACGTAGGCTTCCTTTTCCTCGTCGGAGAAGGCGTACCGCTCCGCTTTACCGCGAGAGATCTTGTACAGCGGGGGAACCGCCGCGTAGATATGGCCGTTTTCGATCAACGGCTTCATGTGGCGGAAGAAGAAGGTCAACAAAAGGGTACGGATATGGGCGCCGTCCACGTCGGCATCCGCCATGATGATCACCTTGCCGTAACGCAATTTACCGATGTCAAATTCCGATCCGATGCCGCAACCCAGGGCCTGGATCAGGGGGGTGATGGAATCGGAGGAATAAATGCGGTCAAGATGGGATTTTTCCACGTTCAAGATCTTACCGCGCAAGGGCAAAATGGCCTGGAACTGGCTTTCTCTGCCGTCCTTTGCGGTACCCCCTGCGGAGTCACCCTCCACCAGGTACAGCTCGGTGTATTCCATCCGTCTCTCGTTACAGTCTGCCAGCTTATGGGGCAGGGAAGCGGACTCCAGAAGTCCCTTTCTGCGGGTCAGCTCTCTGGCTCTCTTTGCGGCCTCTCTGCCACGAGCTGCGGCAACCGCTTTTTCGATGATGATCTTGCCCGCCTGGGGATTCTCCTCCAGGTAGGTATACAATTTATCCGCCACGATGCCGGAAACCAGCGTACGGATCTCCGAGTTACCCAGCTTCGCCTTGGTCTGGGATTCAAACTGGGCGTCCTCCAGCTTCACGGAAACGATGGCGATGAGACCCTCCAGCACGTCCTCGGCGGTGAGTCGTTCGTCGTCCTTCAAAAGCTTGAACTTCTTGCCGTATTCGTTCAGCACCTTGGCCAGGGACATTCTGAAGCCCTGCTCGTGGGTACCGCCGTCCACGGTGTGCATATTGTTGGCAAAGGAGATCACGATGTTGGAATAGGAGTCGTTGTACTGCAACGCCACCTCTGCCAAGGAGCCGTCCTTTTCCCCCATCATATAAATGACGTCGTTATGAAGCACGCTGCAGCCCTTCTGCTGGTTCAGATACTCCACGAAGGTACGGATACCCCCTTCAAAGCAGAAGATCTCCTCGGTATGCTCCTCACCCCGCTCGTCCCGCAGGCAGATGTTCACCCCTGCGTTCAGGAAGGCCTGCTCACGCAAACGGGTCCTCACCACGTCTGCCTCGAACTCCACCGTCTCAAAGATCTCCGGGTCGGGCCAGAAGCGTACCGTCAGACCGTGGTCGGCAGTGTCTCCCAGCTCCCGGAATGCCTCAACCGTCTTGCCCTGCTCAAAGGCGATGGCGTAGGCCTTGCCGTCACGGCAGTTCACCAACTCCACACGCTTGGAGAGAGCGTTCACCACGGAAGCACCCACGCCGTGCAGACCGCCTGCGATACGGTAACCGCCGCCGCCAAACTTACCGCCGGCGTGCAAAACGGTATAAATAACCTCCAGAGTGGGCTTCCCCAGCTTGGGATGCATACCCGAGGGCACACCGCGGCCGTCGTCCTTCACCGTCACGGAGCCGTCGCCGTTGAGAATCACCGTGATCTGCTTACAGTAGCCCGCCAAGGCCTCGTCGATGGAGTTATCCACGATCTCGTAGATCAAGTGGTGCAGCCCCTTGGAGGAGGTGGTACCGATGTACATACCCGGTCTCTTACGAACCGCCTCAAGACCCTCCAGCACCTGAATTTGGCTGTCGTCATAGGCAGGTGCTTCTGCAGCAGAAGCCTCTGTATTCACGCCCTGTTCCAGTAATTCTTCCATACGCTTTCGTTCCTTTCTGACCTGTTCAATCCGGCAGATCATGACCTCGTTTTGCAATGGTTTCCGTGGAAAGCCCGCTGATATACACTCTGTCTCCGTAGGCCTCCCGCACCAACACGATGCTTTTGGGAAGGTCGGAGGCAAGGCTTACCACCTGCATCCGTTTTTGGTTTTCCGCAAGGCAAAGCCTGGTTCCCTCCTCCACGGTGGCTTCATCCATGTCAAAGATGCCCACCACGTCCTCGGCCACCAGGGTCTCCCCGCCCTCCAAATGCAAAAAAGGTAGTTTCATGTTTGCTTAAATTCCTAAGTATAGCTTGTATAATGAGTTTTTATTACGACATTTGTGGAATTCCAGTCCCATAGGGTCTTCCTTGGGAACAAATTCCCCCTTCAGCACCCTGCCGTACTGCTTGCGGACCTCTGCGTAAGCTTCCTTCCGCTCCAATTCCAGCGCGTTTCGCTGTTTTTGCTGACGCTCTGTCAGAAAAGGCTTGTACAGGTCTTCCTGTTCCTTGGTGAGGTATTCGATGATCACCAATTCCCCAACCCGGGTAATATGCGCCATACCGTTTTCACTCCCTTGCGATTTTTTTCTCCTCGCAAAGGAGTATACAGGATAATCACTTTTTTGTCATCCCGTTTTTTTCCGCAAAAAATCCCGCAAAAATCCCACTTTTTTCCAACGTGGGGGAGGGAAAGGGATATGTTCGCGTAAGGGGCTTTGGATATGTTCACGTAAGGGGCTTTGCCCCTTAAGATCCCCACTCAAGGGACCCGTCCCTTGAGAATCCCGTATTGTGAAGGAAAGAAAAATCAAATGCACAAATCGCTATGCATAGCACAGCCGCTACGCCGACTTGGCTTCGCACCGCAGTTTCAAAAACAGCTTGCTGTTTTTGACGTCGGCGGTATGCAGTGATGAACGGTATACAGCCATACGCCGACTTGGTCACCTCTGAGCAACCCAGCCCGTTGGGCTGGCTCGCGCGGGTCGTAGCCGCTGTGTCCACTTGTCACCCTGAGCGAGGAGGGCGCAATATGCTACGCACAAGCCACCGCAGAATGACCCCCGACGAGTCGAACTGACAATTGTGGCGTTAGCTCAATTGTCAGGCAAAAAATGCCCCGCATTTTTTGAGGGTATGGGAATCTCTTCCGATATAGCCGTTCCCCCGTTCTCTTTGTTACCAATAAACAGTTCTTTGCTTTCAAAAAGGAACATCAGACTCGTCTCATATCCCTCAACCTGCTATCGCAGGTCTCGGTTTTGCTCCGAACGGC